>NZ_CAWORF010000018.1:0-22650 GCF_963883545.1 Escherichia sp. E4702
CCGGAGCGTTGTGGAGCAGGAGTTATGGGGCGTGTTACTGGCGTATAATCTGGTGAGATATCAGATGATTAAAATGGCGGGCCATCTGAAAGGATACTGGCCGAATCAGCTGAGCTTCTCAGAATCATGCGGCATGGTCATGAGAATGCTGATGACCCTTCAGGGGGCTTCACCAGGTCGTATTCCGGAGCTGATGCAGGATCTTGAAAGTATGGGACAACTGGTAAGGTTGCCGACAAGAAGGGAAAGGGCCTTCCCCAGGGTGGTAAAGGAAAGGCCCTGGAGATACCCCATAGCCTCGAAAAAAGGCCAGTCAGTTGCTTAACTGACTGGCATTACGGCAATGTGCCGACGTTTTTAGAAAGAAATATTTGTCTATTTATCGCCCGTTATTCAAGCTGGTTGGCTTATCCGCGCCAGTTGTTCGAAGTAATCCGGGAAGGTTTTAGCCGTACATTTGGGGTCAAGAATCGTCACTGGCGTATCTGACAATGCCACCAGCGAGAAACACATCGCCATCCGGTGATCATTGTATGTCGCGATCTCGGCAAAGTTCAGTTTTACCGGTGGAGTTATGCGAATGAAATCGTGCCCCTCTTCAACTTCTGCACCGACTTTACGTAGCTCTGTTGCCATCGCGAACAGGCGATCCGTTTCTTTTACGCGCCAGTTATAAATATTGCGCAGCGTGGTTGTGCCTTTTGCAAATAACGCCGTCGTGGCAATGGTCATCGCCGCATCGGGAATATGGTTCATATCCATATCGATGGCGTTCAGTTCGCCACACGTGCAGGCAATATAATCATCGCCCCAGCTAATGGTCGCCCCCATTTTTTCCAGTACATCAGCAAATCGAATATCGCCCTGCATACTGTTGCGTCCAATGCCGGTCACTTTTACCGTGCCGCCTTTGATTGCTGCTGCTGCCAGGAAGTAAGAAGCTGAAGATGCATCTCCTTCGACCAAATAAGTACCCGGAGACTGATAAGACTGCCCCCCTTTTACGACAAATTGTTGATAGTGCTGATTTTCAATCTCAACACCAAACGTTTTCATCAGGTTGAGCGTGATATCGATATAAGGTTTAGAAACCAGATCACCTTTAATACGAATAACTGTATCTTTCGGCGCAAGAGGCGCAGTCATTAACAGTGCGGTGAGGAACTGGCTGGAAACGGAGCCATCAACGTCAACGTTGCCGCCAGTAAAACCGCCCTGTAAACGCAACGGCGGATAATTTTCTTGTTCCAGGTAAGTGATCTTCGCCCCGCCCAGGCGCAGCGCATCCACCAGATGACCAATCGGGCGCTCTTTCATACGCGGCTCACCGGTCAGCACAATATCATTGCTACCCAGACAAAGAGCTGCCGCCAGCGGACGCATTGCCGTTCCGGCGTTACCGAGGAACAACTCCAAGGCACCTTCTGCGTGTAATGGACCGCCGTTACCGATAATTTCGCAACGCGTACGATCGGCTGAAAGCGTATAGCTTACCCCTAACGCTGTTAATGCATTCAGCATATGGCGCACGTCATCGCTATCCAGCAGATTAGTTAATACTGTTTTGCCGTGTGCTAATGCCGCCAGCAATAAAGCGCGGTTAGAAACGCTCTTGGAACCAGGCAGATTAATAGTGCCATCGACACGGGCGATGGGGTGGCAACGTCAGGGATTCCATGAACTCAACTCTCTACAACAGAAATAAAAACCCCACAGTCTGGCTGTGGGGATTACGCAAAATGTCGGCATTAGCCGTGACGACGTTCGAACTCAACCATGAAGTCTGTCAGTGCTTTAACGCCTTCCAGCGGCATGGCGTTATAAATAGAAGCACGCATTCCGCCGACCACACGGTGACCTTTCAGCGCATGTAAGCCCGCAGCGAAAGACTCTTCGAGGAACAATTTATCAAGCGCGCTATCCGCCAACTGGAACGGCACGTTCATCCGCGAACGGTTAGCTTTCGCCACATCATTGCGGTAGAAATCGCTGTTATCAATCACCCCATACAGCAGTTCTGCTTTTTGCTGATTGATCTTATCCATTGCAACCACACCGCCGTTCGCTTTCAGCCATTTGAAGACCAGACCAGACAGATACCAGGCAAACGTTGGCGGCGTGTTAAACATGGAGTCGTTATCGTTGAGGATGGAATAATCCAGAATCGACGGACAAGCGATATTCGCTTTGCCCAGCAAATCTTCACGAACGATGACGATTGTCAGGCCAGCCGGGCCGATATTTTTCTGTGCGCCAGCGTAAATTACGCCATAACGGCTAACATCAATCGGACGGGAAAGAATGGTTGAAGAGAAGTCGGCAGCGACCACCACATCTTTGCCGAAGTCTGGCGTTTCGTCGATGGCGATACCATCAATGGTTTCATTCGGGCAGTAATGCATATAAGCAGCATTATCAGAGAGTTGCCATTCGCGCATTGGCTTAACCGCACGCAGACCATCAACAGTCACTTTGGCGTCAAAGACATTAGGCGTGCAGTATTTTTTCGCTTCTTTAATGGCACTTGCCGCCCAGTAACCGGCATCAACATAATCTGCGGTGGTTTTATCACCAAGAATATTCAGCGGTACAGCAGCAAACTGACCGCGACCGCCGCCGTGGCAGAACAATACCTTGTAGTTGGAGGGGATATTAAGAAGATCACGAAAATCCTTCTCGGCTTCCTCTGCAACCTGAATGAACTCTTTGCCACGGTGACTCACTTCCATCACCGACGTACCAAGACCGTTCCAGTCGCGCAGTTCCTGTTGAGCCTGTTTAAGCACCTCTGCCGGTAGCATTGCCGGACCAGAACTAAAATTGAAGATTTGAGCCATTTCCCCTCACCACGTTGCGTTGCTATTAACCCGCGGTCAATCGATTGCGACCACAGGTAATACATTATTCCTGTGGCTATCGGTTTTATCATTCAGTGACACACATCGCAATGAGTAAAACCGTTGAGGGCAAAAATGTGGCTTGCATCACACAGAAGAATCTCTCGGATTATTAGCAAATAGCCGATGTTTTTACTGTCAAGTCACCCGTTTTGCCCGACTTGCCTTCGTCCATTCTGGATTTGCACAGCGCGGACATAATTGTTTTTCCCCCGCATTCATATGAATGATTTCACTGCAACGGATGCATGCATAGTCCGCCGACTCCGGCACCACTTTGTAACGCTGAGTACAGTCACTGGGTAAAATAAGTAATCCCGGTTTTACTTTGTCATTCTCAAAGAAATAGACGCTAATTTGCCCGTTGGTTTCGAGAATCGCCAAACGTACCTGCCCCAGTTGTTCCACGCCACGCAACCGTAGTTCCATAAAGAACTCAAATTCCGTCATGTTGGAGTTATTGAGTTTCGACCAGGCCAGCTCGCCATCTTCAATAATGACAACCGGTTTACCTTCCAGAAGATCTTCCAGTTTTTCACTGTGCGCCATCAACCACATCACCAGGCGGTATAACAACGCCAGGGTAATAAAGACAATAAGCACCGGGACCATTGGCACATCGTCATAAAACGCCACATCCCCCGCCGCCGACCCCAGCGTCAGAATGATTAATACTTCAAATAGCGACATTTGCCGCACACCGCGTCTCCCTGTCATTTTGAGGAACAAAAAAGACCAGTACAAAGGTATAAAGACTACGTAGTGCAACTTCGCCAAGGAAATCAAAAGGCACTTTATCGAATGCCATACGGTGGAGATCGAACGCCTTCATTTTTATGCTCTTATCGTAGTTTATCCGCTAAAAGCATAGTCAACAGTTCATCGGCATGGCGGCGGTGATAGCACCTTTGAGATAAAACCCGTATTATTGCGCGCTTTCCGTACGACTAAAGTGATTTTCATGACGCAAACATTTATCCCCGGCAAAGATGCCGCACTGGAAGATTCCATCGCTCGCTTCCAGCAAAAACTCTCCGACCTCGGTTTTCAGATTGAAGAGGCCTCCTGGCTGAATCCGGTGCCTAACGTCTGGTCTGTGCACATTCGCGACAAAGAGTGCGCCCTGTGTTTTACCAACGGCAAAGGCGCAACCAAAAAAGCGGCGCTGGCTTCTGCCCTCGGTGAATATTTCGAGCGTCTGTCTACCAACTACTTTTTTGCGGACTTCTGGCTGGGCGAAACCATCGCCAACGGTCCGTTCGTGCATTATCCCAACGAAAAATGGTTCCCACTGACCGAAAATGACGATGTGCCAGAAGGGCTGCTCGATGACCGTCTGCGCGCATTTTACGATCCGGAAAATGAACTGACCGGTAGCATGCTGATTGACCTGCAATCCGGTAACGAAGATCGTGGTATTTGCGGCCTGCCGTTTACGCGTCAGTCCGACAATCAGACCGTTTATATTCCGATGAATATCATTGGTAACCTGTACGTCTCCAACGGTATGTCCGCAGGTAATACCCGCAACGAAGCACGCGTTCAGGGATTGTCTGAAGTTTTCGAACGCTACGTGAAAAACCGAATTATTGCTGAAAGCATCAGCCTGCCAGAGATCCCGGCAGACGTGCTGGCGCGTTACCCAGCGGTGGTTGAAGCCATCGAAACACTGGAAGCAGAAGGTTTCCCAATCTTTGCTTATGATGGTTCGCTTGGCGGCCAGTATCCGGTGATTTGCGTGGTACTGTTCAATCCTGCTAACGGTACCTGCTTTGCCTCTTTCGGTGCGCATCCTGATTTTGGCGTAGCACTGGAACGTACCGTGACCGAGCTGCTGCAAGGTCGTGGCCTGAAAGATTTGGATGTGTTTACTCCACCAACCTTCGATGATGAAGAAGTCGCTGAACATACCAACCTCGAAACGCACTTTATCGATTCCAGCGGTTTAATCTCCTGGGACCTGTTCAAGCAGGATGCCGATTATCCGTTTGTGGACTGGAGCTTCTCCGGCACCACGGAAGAAGAGTTCGCCACGCTGATGGCTATCTTCAAAAAGGAAGATAAAGAAGTTTATATTGCCGATTACGAGCATCTGGGTGTCTACGCTTGCCGCATTATCGTGCCTGGCATGTCCGATATTTATCCGGCTGAAGATTTATGGCTGGCAAATAACGGTATGGGCAGCCATTTACGGGAAACAATTCTGTCACTGCCCGGTAGCGAGTGGGAAAAGGAAGATTACCTGAACCTCATCGAGCAACTGGATGAAGAAGGTTTTGATGACTTTACCCGCGTGCGTGAGCTGCTGGGTCTGGCGACCGGACCGGATAACGGCTGGTACACTCTGCGTATCGGTGAATTAAAAGCCATGCTGGCGCTGGCTGGTGGCGATCTGGAACAGGCTCTGGTCTGGACCGAATGGACGATGGAGTTTAACTCATCAGTATTTAGTCCGGAACGCGCCAACTATTATCGTTGCCTGCAAACGTTGTTATTACTGGCACAGGAAGAAGATCGCCAGCCGCTGCAATATCTGAATGCGTTTGTTCGCATGTACGGCGCAGATGCCGTAGAAGCCGCCAGTGCGGCAATGAGCGGCGAAGCGGCGTTTTATGGGTTGCAACCAGTAGATAGCGATCTGCACGCGTTTGCTGCACATCAGTCGTTGTTGAAGGCCTACGAAAAGCTGCAGCGCGCCAAAGCAGCATTCTGGGCAAAATAAAATCAAATAGCCTACGCAATGTAGGCTATTTGATTCGTCTGAGTTATATTACGGGGCGTTTTTTTTAATGCCCCGCTTTACATATATTTGCATTAATAAAATAATTGTAATTATAAGGTTAAATATCGGTAATTTGTATTTAATAAATACGATCGATATTGTTACTTTATTCGCCTGGTGCTCCCTTTTAATTAACTGTTTTAGCGGAGGATGCGGAAAAAATTCAACTCATTTGTTAATTTTTAAAATTTATTTTTATTTGGATAATCAAATATTTACTCCGTATTTGCATAAAAACCATGCGAGTTACGGGCCTATAAGCCAGGCGAGATATGATCTATATCAATTTCTCATCTATAATGCTTTGTTAGTATCTCGTCGCCGACTTAATAAAGAGAGAGTTAGTGTGAAAGCTGACAACCCTTTTGATCTTTTACTTCCTGCTGCAATGGCCAAAGTGGCCGAAGAGGCAGGTGTCTATAAAGCAACGAAACATCCGCTTAAGACTTTCTATCTGGCGATTACCGCCGGTGTTTTCATCTCAATCGCATTCGTCTTCTATATCACAGCAACCACTGGCACAGGCACAATGCCCTTCGGCATGGCAAAACTGGTTGGCGGCATTTGCTTCTCTCTGGGGCTGATTCTTTGTGTTGTCTGCGGAGCCGATCTCTTTACTTCCACAGTGTTGATTGTTGTTGCCAAGGCGAGTGGGCGCATCACCTGGGGCCAGTTGGCGAAAAACTGGTTAAATGTCTATTTTGGCAACCTGGTCGGCGCACTGCTGTTTGTACTTTTAATGTGGCTTTCTGGCGAATATATGACCGCGAATGGTCAATGGGGACTAAATGTCCTACAAACCGCCGACCACAAAGTGCACCATACTTTTATTGAGGCCGTCTGTCTTGGTATCCTGGCAAACCTGATGGTATGTCTGGCAGTATGGATGAGTTATTCTGGCCGCAGCCTGATGGACAAAGCGTTTATCATGGTGCTGCCGGTCGCGATGTTTGTTGCCAGCGGTTTTGAGCACAGTATCGCAAACATGTTTATGATCCCGATGGGTATTGTAATCCGCGACTTCGCATCTCCGGAATTCTGGACCGCTGTCGGTTCTGCACCGGAAAATTTTTCTCACCTGACCGTGATGAACTTCATCACTGATAACCTGATTCCGGTTACGATCGGTAATATTATCGGCGGTGGTTTGTTGGTTGGGTTGACATACTGGGTCATTTACCTGCGTGAAAACGATCACCATTAATGGTTGTCGAAGTACGCAGTAAATAAAAAATCCACTTAAGAAGGTAGGTGTTACATGTCCGAGCTTAATGAAAAGTTAGCCACAGCCTGGGAAGGTTTTACCAAAGGTGACTGGCAGAATGAAGTAAACGTCCGTGACTTCATTCAGAAAAACTACACTCCGTACGAGGGTGACGAGTCCTTCCTGGCTGGCGCTACTGAAGCGACCACCACCCTGTGGGACAAAGTAATGGAAGGCGTTAAACTGGAAAACCGCACTCACGCGCCAGTTGACTTTGACACCGCTGTTGCTTCCACCATCACCTCTCACGACGCTGGCTACATCAACAAGCAGCTTGAGAAAATCGTTGGTCTGCAGACTGAAGCTCCGCTGAAACGTGCTCTTATCCCGTTCGGTGGTATCAAAATGATCGAAGGTTCCTGCAAAGCGTACAACCGCGAACTGGATCCGATGATCAAAAAAATCTTCACTGAATACCGTAAAACTCACAACCAGGGCGTGTTCGACGTTTACACTCCGGACATCCTGCGTTGCCGTAAATCTGGTGTTCTGACCGGTCTGCCAGATGCATATGGCCGTGGTCGTATCATCGGTGACTACCGTCGCGTTGCGCTGTACGGTATCGACTACCTGATGAAAGACAAACTGGCACAGTTCACCTCTCTGCAGGCTGATCTGGAAAACGGCGTAAACCTGGAACAGACTATCCGTCTGCGCGAAGAAATTGCTGAACAGCACCGCGCTCTGGGTCAGATGAAAGAAATGGCTGCGAAATACGGCTACGACATCTCTGGTCCGGCTACCAACGCTCAGGAAGCTATCCAGTGGACTTACTTCGGCTACCTGGCTGCTGTTAAGTCTCAGAACGGTGCTGCAATGTCCTTCGGTCGTACCTCCACCTTCCTGGATGTGTACATCGAACGTGACCTGAAAGCTGGCAAGATCACCGAACAAGAAGCGCAGGAAATGGTTGACCACCTGGTCATGAAACTGCGTATGGTTCGCTTCCTGCGTACTCCAGAGTACGATGAACTGTTCTCTGGCGACCCGATCTGGGCAACCGAATCTATCGGTGGTATGGGCCTCGACGGTCGTACCCTGGTTACCAAAAACAGCTTCCGTTTCCTGAACACCCTGTACACCATGGGTCCGTCTCCGGAACCGAACATGACCATTCTGTGGTCTGAAAAACTGCCGCTGAACTTCAAGAAATTCGCCGCTAAAGTGTCCATCGACACCTCTTCTCTGCAGTATGAGAACGATGACCTGATGCGTCCGGACTTCAACAACGATGACTACGCTATCGCTTGCTGCGTAAGCCCGATGATCGTTGGTAAACAAATGCAGTTCTTCGGTGCGCGTGCAAACCTGGCGAAAACCATGCTGTACGCAATCAACGGCGGCGTTGACGAAAAACTGAAAATGCAGGTTGGTCCGAAGTCTGAACCGATCAAAGGCGACCTCCTGAACTACGATGAAGTGATGGAGCGCATGGATCACTTCATGGACTGGCTGGCTAAACAGTACATCACTGCACTGAACATCATCCACTACATGCACGACAAGTACAGCTACGAAGCCTCTCTGATGGCGCTGCACGACCGTGACGTTATCCGCACCATGGCGTGTGGTATCGCTGGTCTGTCCGTTGCTGCTGACTCCCTGTCTGCAATCAAATATGCGAAAGTTAAACCGATTCGTGACGAAGACGGTCTGGCTATCGACTTCGAAATCGAAGGCGAATACCCGCAGTTTGGTAACAACGATCCGCGTGTAGATGACCTGGCTGTTGACCTGGTAGAACGTTTCATGAAGAAAATTCAGAAACTGCACACCTACCGTGACGCTATCCCGACTCAGTCTGTTCTGACCATCACTTCTAACGTTGTGTATGGTAAGAAAACCGGTAACACCCCAGACGGTCGTCGTGCTGGCGCGCCGTTCGGACCGGGTGCTAACCCGATGCACGGCCGTGACCAGAAAGGTGCTGTAGCTTCCCTGACTTCCGTTGCTAAACTGCCGTTCGCTTACGCTAAAGATGGTATCTCTTACACCTTCTCTATCGTTCCGAACGCACTGGGTAAAGACGACGAAGTTCGTAAGACCAACCTGGCTGGTCTGATGGATGGTTACTTCCACCACGAAGCGTCCATCGAAGGTGGTCAGCACCTGAACGTTAACGTGATGAACCGTGAAATGCTGCTCGACGCGATGGAAAACCCGGAAAAATATCCGCAGCTGACCATCCGTGTATCTGGCTACGCAGTACGTTTCAACTCGCTGACTAAAGAACAGCAGCAGGACGTTATTACTCGTACCTTCACTCAATCTATGTAATTAGATTTGACTGAAATCGTACAGTAAAAAGCGTACAATAAAGGCTCCACGAAAGTGGGGCCTTTTTTAGCAAGAGAGCCTTTTTTGTCAGCTATCTATACTTTAAGGTAACTGCCAAAACAGACTCGACGTAGCCTTCGAGCTGCGCACCAACACGGCCTCAGATGGGCCACATCTGGAGAAACACCGCAATGTCAGTTATTGGTGACATTTTTTGATATCTAATCATATGAAATAAAAGGATTTATTTCTGGTCACGTCCACACATTGACCACATCGACAAAAAAAGCCCCTCGACTGAGGGGCTTTCTGTTTGTAATTACATCCACATAATTTGCTGCCCTGACGGCAACGGGTGCGGCCTTACGGCGTGGACTTCTCCCGGCTTCACGATGTATCGCTGTACCGACTCATAGGTGATGAACGTGGCGCTGCAATTCACGTTCTGGCACTGGTGATAACGCTCTTTTGTCGTGTCAGTGATATAGCGGCTTGTACGCGCATGTGCGGCATGCTGGCATAAAGGACAATGAAACATCGCGAGCACCTCTTCCGGTTTTGTTGATGGTGCCATTTTAGTTAATTTATCCTTATAAAACAAACAGATAAATAAAACATATCACTCATCATCTTCTGTTTCGTACTCCACATCAGAAAGCCTGACCTCAAGCTCTAAGGACGTCGTGAAGCCGCTATTATTCAGAAAATGTGTCACCTTAGTGATTGTCCAGTCCTGCTCGTCTATGACGCGCTTAAAGCCTGACACTTTAACCGGTGTTTCCGTGTAAATATCTGCCCGACCGGTAGCCAGGCTGATGGAGAACTCCGCAACGCCCCGTTGCAGTTTATCCCACTTCGCCTGAGCGGCGCGCATGGCCTGCGCTTTCGTGGCATATACCGTGGTCAGGGCAAAAACGTTGTCAGCCTCACCGGCCATGTATTCACCTTCGCGTGCTTCCGGTACTTTTGGCGCTTTCTTCTGCCTGACCGGTTTCGCTTTCGGGTGCTCCAGTGCGCGCAGGTGTTTTTCTTTCTTTTTGCGTTTCAGTTTTACCTTCTGCTTTTGCGGTTTCGGGTCTTTGGTGTGTAACCACTTTGCTGTTACGCCGGTATAGGCTCCACGGTCAGCAATCGCAAAATGATGGCGGTCGCCGTCACTGCGGGTGATGGTAATCTGCGGGATTTTTTTACCGCTGGCCGTCACCCCCTGCCCCGCTTTGAGAAACAGCAGTTTTCCCATTTTTACCGACACCTCACCGCCGTTGCGTTCAGCAAGACGGGTCAGGAATTTCGCATCTGACTCCTGCGACTGGTCGATGTGCGGGATTTTAATTCCGGCCAGTGGCGGAGCGACACTGGCTTCCAGCCTGTTACGGGAGGCTATCGCTTCAACAATCGCACCGAGCGTGGTGTCATGCCAGGAGCCTTCACGGCGGGAATTGAGCGTCCCGCGGAAATCTGCACTCCGGGCGCGGATGGTGACCACATCCGGCGCGCCCCGGTGTTCAACCTCATCAACGGTGAATTTCCCTTTGCATACCAGGGCAAAACCTTTCCAGCCGATATACACCGTCAGGACAGCGCCACGAACCGGCAGCCCGACCTGCCCGTCGGCATCGTTCAGTTCAATATCAAGCTGGTCAGCCTCAAAGCCCCGGTTATCCGTCAGGGTCATGCTCATCAGACGGTCGCTGATATTGCCGGTAATATCCCTGCTGTCGAGCATCAGCATGTAATCCGGCGTCAGCGTACTGCCTGCATCAAATGTCAGCGCATCCAGCATTATCCTGCCCCCGTCATACCCGTGAATCTGGTCGCCATACTGCCGGCCTTACCGATGAGCGACTCCGCCTGTTTACCGATATCGCCATAAAGCGCGGCCAGTGATTCATCAACGCGGGTGAGCGACAGCGTAAAATCAATTTTCCGGGGTGTGCCGTCTGCAAAGAAAATACTCCCTGTTTCACTCACCTTGCTGATGACATACATGCCGTAAATCATGCCAGTGCCATCCAGCAACGGCCACGCCCGGCCTTCATCTGCCATCAGCCTGAGCGTGGTCATCGTCAGCTTTCCGCCGGTCAGTTCGGGATAAAGCACACCGGCAAGCGTCATGTTCTCCTCACCCACACCGAGAAACTGGTAGGCATCCCGTTTACCGATACGGGAATTTGACGGCCAGCGATAATCTGATTCACGCTGCATGGTCTGGTGTGGCAGCGTCTGGCGCATAAAAACAAACATACCTAACGCGAGCATCATTTTTCGTCACCTCCTCAACCGTCATGCATCATGCTGGCACGGGCGCGCGCACGTTTATCCCGCTCGTATTTTTCGAGCGCATCCTGTAACTGGCGGTCGAGCTGTGTCCCCGGCGCAGTACCACCCGTCAGGCTGATGTGATATTCGTTTTTACTCTGGTCTACATAAGAGCGGCCAGCCGGTGCCGTGACCGGCTGATAAGCCTGATAACCTGCATAAGAGCTGGTCGCCGGAATATAACCACCGCTGCCATACGTGGCGGCTTGAGTTCTGGCGGCGGTCTGGTCAAGTGTGTCTGACTCTTTGTTGATAACACCGAGTTTTTCCAGTACCCAGTCAATACCACTGCGCAGTTTGTTGAACGCATTAAGCGGCAGCATCAACGCGTCAGCCAGTGCCTGCCCGAACATGACGCCCGTGTCACGGCAACGGTTCAGGGTGTCCTGTGTGGCTTTAACCGGGGCAATCAGGTTTTTAAACCACTGCCACGCGGCCTGTAACTTGTCGCCCAGCCAGTCAAACAGCGGCTTCAGTGGCGTGAACAGTTCCCCCACCGGCGCAAATGCCGCTTTCAGCCCTTCAACCACACCGCCAAAGAATGCGCTGACAGGCTCCCAGTATTTACGGATAAGCAACGCCCCGGCGACAATGGCAGCCACCACGGCCACAACCGGCCAGCTAATAGCCCCGATGGCGGTCATAACAGCACTGCCAACCGTCGTGAAGATTGCCCCCATTGCGCCTGCTGCCGCGATGATGGCATTGATGCCGGTGATAACCGGCCAGGCTACAAGACCAATTGCACCGATGATGCCAATCAGCGCCAGCGCGCCACCGGCAATGATGCCGATGGTTGACGCCAGTGATTTGTTTTTCTGGATCCAGCCGTCGAGTTTTAACACATACTTTGTGGCCGTCTGCGTGAGCTTACGCAGTGTACCTTCCTGCTGGTCAAACAGGTCAGTCCCCACCGCCTCATAAGCGGACTGAAACTCCTTAAAGTCACCACCGAGGTTATCCTGCATGATTTTAACCAGCTCTTCCGTTTTACCGTCCGAGGCTTTCAGCGTGGCGGTCAGCTTATCCAGTTTTCCGCTTGCTGCCGCTGCCAGTAAAACGTTCGCTGATTTCAGGGCTTCCTCACCAAAAATGGTTTTAAGGTATTCCCCCTTCTGAGACGTTCCCAGCTTGTGTTTATCAAAGCTGGCCTGAATCTCTTTCAGAATGGTGAACAACGGACGCATATTTCCCTTTTTGTCCGAGGTTTTAACGCCAAGCTCTTTGAGTGCATCCCATGCTTTTCCAGTCGGTGCCTGTAATCGGGTGACAATGGCACTGCTACCCGTACCCGCCATTGACCCCCTGATGTTATTGTCATGCAGCACACCGGTCATGGCCGCTGCCTGCTCAAGACTTACACCTGCCGTCCTCGCAACCGGGCCGAGGTAAGTCAGTGCATCACTGAGACCCTGAAAATCAGCCGCCGACTTATTCATCGTTGCCGACAACACGTCGCCCACATGGCTGACATCATCATTTGACAGTTGAAAGGATGCCTTAGTCCCCAGCAACAATTGCGCGTTTTCTTCCATCGACCGCTGGTTTGCCAGTGCCATATTCAGTGTGACCGGCGTTGCTGCCTGAATAGCCGCAGCATCTCCACCCGCTTTCGCAATGATAATCTGCGCACCGGCCGCATCATCCGCTGAGGCGGCGGTGTTGTCGCCGAGCTGGCGCGCCTGCTTGCGGAGTGCGGTCATTTCGGCGGAGTCTTTTGCCACTCCGAGCACGGCCTGCAATGCTGAGTTTTTCTGCGCAAACTCATAACCGGGCATCAGCAGCTTAACTCCGGCCATCGTTCCCGCAGCAGCAATCCCCACACCGGCAGCGCCCACTGAGGCCATATTTCCGGCCAGTTCCTTTCCGGCCTGATAACGCTGTTTGACTGCGTTAAGTTTTGCCTGTTGCGCACTGACACGCGCCAGCGCGTCGCGCTGACGGTTAAGCTGTGCGGTGGTTTCACTGATACGGTTTTTCAGTCCCTGCTCATCATGTGCAAGATTGCGGGTATTAATTCCCACAACGGCCAGTTCCCGCTGCTGGCGTTTAACGGAATCCGTCAGGCGGTTATATTTCGCCTGTAAGTCCTCCGCCGCACGCTTTGCGGATTCCAGCACTTTCGCCTGAGCACGGGTCGGACGTTCGGTGTTTTTAAACTGTGTGGCAAGGGCTTCGGCTTCCTGCCGTGCCTTTTCAAGTGCATGACCAGTCACGGCAAGCTGTGCGCTGGTCTTGCGAAATCCCTCAATACGGGATGCGTGACCATTCAGCTCGCGCAGTGATTTTTGTGTTTCCCGGATATCCCCCGACAGCGACTTACTCGCTGTGCGGATGGATTTAAACGGGCGGGATGCCTGGTCAACAGCCCTGAGCAATACCTGTAATTTTACATTGTTACTCATTCGTGTTTTCGCTTCGCTGGAGCGCCTTTTCGCGCCATGTGATGAGTTCGGTCAGGCTCATGGGATACAGTTCTGATGGCGGCCAGTGAAATATCACTGCCACATCCGCCATCAGGTCATCTACCGACAGATTTTTCGGAAACGTCACTGCACCGAGTTCGGCGACAAAAAACCGACCACCTTACCGGCCAGTTCCACAAGGTCAGGCAGTTCCAGCGCGGCGACTTCCTGCTCGGTCAGCATCGGTGCCGTCATGCGCGGCAGCACCTTAATAAGTGCATCGACTTCGGAGTGTGCGACCGAAGCCAGACTGACACCGCGAAGCGTCCCGGCATTAGGTTTCATCAGCGTGACCTGTTTGATAACCTGCTCACCACGTTTGACCGGATTTTCCAGGGTAATCACATTTTCTTTGTTCATGGTTTTCTCACTTCTGAATCAGGGTTAACCGGTCAGCCTGGCTGACCGGATGAAAATCACAGGCCGATATTGCGGCGGTGTTGCTCCAACCGGTCGACGCCGTTCACCTTCTCAATCATGTTGATGGTGTCGATTTCGACCAGCTCCTTACCGTCCATCGTCAGCCGGAAATAGGTGCAGACCACGGAGATTTTCGACTCGGTGTCTTCTCCCTGTTTACCCTCGCCGGTGTCGATTTCTTTCTGACGTCCACGCATGACCACTTCGACGGCCACCGTTTCGCCGGTATCGTCGCGCTGGTAAGAGCCTGCAAAACGAATCGGCACAGCATCCACACCGGTTGCGGCGTAAAGCTCCCAGATAACCGAATCCGGGAAGCCCCCGAGCGACCACTCCATTGACAGCGCATCGTCATCAAGGCCGAGGTCTACCGGTGCGCTGCCGTTCATCCCCGCACCGCGATAGTTTTCGAGCTTACGAGTCAGTTTTGGCAGCGTGACGGACTTTGCAACGCCCTGATAGCTGTAGCCGTTCAGAAAGACGTTCATTAACTTGAGTTTGCGCGGCATTGCCATCGGTCAGGCTCCTTAATTGCTGTTAACCGAAGTGACCAGATTTGCCAGGTATTTATCGGTAATACGCTGGCGCAGGGTCAGGTTTTCGAGAGGAGGCACCGGTGTATAGTCGTAGTCGATATACAGTTTTCCGGCCTTGAGGGTTTCCGCATCGTTGGATTCTTCGCTGAACCAGCAGGTCGCATCCACGATATAGCCGTTTGTTTTCAGTTCACGGAATTTGGCATTAATGCCGTCAACGATGTCGCGAATCAGCGTTGCGGTTATGGGCTTATCCACAGCCCACATGTGCGCCTCAGCCATCGTGTCGGCCAGCACCTGCGCGGTGCGGGTGTAGTTTTCAAAGAGGAACAACGGGTCATCAGAGCAGGTACGGTTACCCCAGAAACGGAAACCGTCACGGCGAATCAGCGTTGTGACACCTGACTCGTTCAACAGGTCAGCATCGGTGCCGGACTCCTGCAAATCCCAGAATACAGAGGCACTGATGCCAGTAACACCGTTTACCCCGACGTTGGACAGCGTTTTATGCCAGCCCTGCTCCTGGTCGATTTTAGCACGCAGACCCAGCGCACGGGCGGTGGCATACGCGGTGGCAGTGGTACTGGTGACCGTATCCCATGCGAGGAAATCCGGCCAGATGACCATCAGCTCACGCTGGCTGAAATTCTGGCGGTAGGCTTTCACCTCGGAAATGGTTTTACAGCCCCATGCGCTGATATACCCGAAAGCGCGCAGCTTCTGACAGACTGATGCCAGTGCAACAGCCACCTCTTTGGTGTCCAGTCCCGGCACACCGAGAATGCGCGGTTTAACACCGGTTACCGACTCTGCCGCCAGCAGGGCTTTCAGTCCGGTGTACTGACCGTTTTCGTCAGTGGTGCCGATGATATTGGAAACGGTCTGCGCGAGTTTCGTTTCCTCGTCGTCGCCGGTGCCGTCTTCCACACGCACGACAACGGTGACCGGTTTTGACTGGTCGGCGATGGCCTGCAACGATGCCGCCAGCGTGCCTTTTTTACCGGCCTTTGCAATTGCGCTCTGCACATTGGTAATCAGCACAGGTTTATTGAGGGGGAAGGTTTCCGCATCCGCATCGCTGGCCGTACAGACCATGCCGACAATGGCAGTGGATACGGTGGAAATGACGCGGGTGCCGTCGTTAATCTCCAGCACCTGCACGCCGTGATGATAGTCACTCATCCGTTTAACTCCGTGGTTAATGGGTGAGTGGTATTTTCATGTGTGCCGGAGATGTCAGGCTATTTGTCCCGGTTGGCTGAGGGATGACACAATTTATTCTTTGTCGCTGATGAGGCGAATTTTTTATAGAGCGTGGACAGGTCAATATCAAAAATCAGCGCCACACGTTGACGTGATTTCCTCGCAGCCAGCAATCGTCCTGCCTGTTCCCACGCAGTCGATTATCTGGAGCACTGGAACTGGTCGAAATTTCCAGTGCTCCAGATATTGAATGGCCTACGCCTCCGGCAGTTCAGGCCAGATAACATCCGGCGCTGTGCTGGTATCTGTTGCTGTCACCGCGTCAATGTAATCCAGCACAGCGTTAAGCCGGGTTGTTTCAGTTTGCGTCAGTTTGCGCCCGGCCTGCAATTTCAACTGAATCAGACTAATGGAAGCCATTGCGGCATCAATCAGCGACTGGCGCTGTGTTTCTGCCGTCTCTACTGCGACGTAATGTTGCTCCTCAGTATCTGTCACCCATTTCTCACCATCCCATTTATCGTATGGCGTTAACGGGGCGATAGTAGTTGTGTTGTCAGGATAGTCGCCCGGTGCTGTGATTTCTTTGGCGTCACCCGTTTCGGTGTTATAGACGATTTCACCGCGATGGTCTGGCACATATTCCCATGAATTTAAATCCACAGAACGGCAGATTGCATAACCAGCCTTATGTATACCAGGTGCGTCTAAACAAGAATATGCCGGAATACCGACTCCCACAGCAAGATATTCAGTTGATGAGGAAATATATTCCCGCGTCTCACTGTCATAGTTGTAAACGATGAGGCTTCCTGCCTGAACGGCAATAAGTTCGTTATTCAATATCGCGTTATCCATTATGCAGCTCTCACAATATAATTAAATGATGTATTACGTGGTCGCACTGATATCCATGCACTATTAAAACCGTCTTCTGCTGTTTTCTGCGTTCCCGTAATGGAGTTATCAGACGAAGCTGGAACATAGTTACTGCTGTCGCCAGCTTTAGAATTAGCAGGTATCCCGCTTGTTTGTACTTTATCGGCGGAAGCAAATGCTATCCCCACCTTGACAGATGTTGCTGTATCAACCCCGTAATAATCCTGTAACGCTGTACGAATAAAAGTTGCATCCTGACTACTGAGTAGTGATCGTCCACTGTCTACACCGCGTCCATCATCCCAGCCACGAATAAACTCACCGCGTAAATCAGGTAATTTTCCGGTGGTGTATACCTTGGCAAGCTCAGGATATTTCACCTTATCAAAGGCAGCACCATTGCATTTCAGCCAGCCTGTCGGCGGCGTGGCTGAAGGCCACGAAACAGGTACGCCAACAGGCAATGCAGAGCCTTTCCCCAAACCAAGGTAATCAAGAACCCCCTGTGTGCTGGTCTTGCCAATAATGGCGCGTCCAACACTTGTCAGTGCGGTTAGCGCAGCACGATCTGCCCCTGAAAAATAAGGGAGTTTATCTGCTGATGTAGCAAGTCCTGCCAGCGCCGTCAGTGTGGCATCCTTCGGTTGCTTACCCGCAAGTGCGTTAGTCATGGTTGTCGCAAAATTCGGGTCGTTACCCAGCGCCGCCGCCAGCTCGTTCAGCGTGTTCAGTGCGTCAGGTGACGAGTCTACAAGTGCGGTAATCGCGGCCATAACATAAGCCGTGCTTGCGATCTGAGTATTATTAGTACCCTTTGGCGCTGTTGGCGTTGTTGGCGTTCCGGTCAGGGTCGGGCTGTTTAATGGCGCTTTTTTGTTCACTTCATCCATTACCGTCTTAACAGCTTTTGGCGTCGCTGCCAGCGTTTCAGATGTGCTGTTTGTGGCGCTACTGAGTTGAACAAGGCCTTTTCGTGCCGTAGTCGCATCCTGAGCGGTATATTTCCCGTTAGCCAGGTCATATGCAGCCTTAACCGCTTTCGGTGTTGCGGCCAGTGTTTCAGATGTGCTGTTGGTTGCACTGCTTAACTGAGTAAAACCTTTTGCGATCAGCGAGGCGTCCGGGTGGCGTCGTGACTGTTCGTGCTCAGAAATTTTGTCATCCACATATTTACGTGTTGCCAGTACCACAGCCGGGTCGATTTTCAGCGTGATGGCTTCGGTGTTCGTGACAACCAGAATCATGCGGATGGTCTGGGTGCGGCCACTGCCTTCCTGTAACTGCGGTTTGTACGTTTCCGGACAGTTCGCTACCGCAATGAGTACGCCTTCATCATCATAAAGCCCAATCTCACGTATCCAGAATCCGCCCTCGTTTTCAGGGATGATTTGCTCCGCAATAATCTGGCTCTGGTTGTTCGGGTCAACACTCAGAAGATTCAGCGGCGCGATGCGTTTCTGGTTAATCAGTTTTGTCTGTGCCGGGTCTGGTGTCGGCAAGACACCATTCGCATCACCAACGGCCATTTGCGTCAGATTCAGCTTACTACCGAGCATCGTCGCGTTAGCCAGCCGTGCCGCGCCCTGATTAGTCAGAATGGCGTAGTATTTCACTGTCATGCGTTTACTCTCAGGTTATCAATGAAATGAATGACCGAGGCCGGGAAATAATTCCCTCCGACAATAATGGCCTCCGGGGTGTAGGGATAAATCGTCAGGGCGTCGCCGTGATAGCATCCCGCACCGGCAAAAATGTTGCCGGTTGTACTTAAGCTGATAGCCAGTCCCGTCAGATGGCGGCTCGCCGGTTTTGCATCAGCAACGAGACGCTCCAGTTCCTGATACATTTCCTCGGTAATACCCTGCTCAAGCACGCCAACAACGATACGGAACGTCCCCGGCTCCTCGTTGAGCTGCCACCACTCCCTTACCTCAATCAGATAGCCAAGCGGCTCCACCACACGGCGAATCGCACCAATAGTGCCCTTATGGCAGTGAATGAAATACGCATCGCGGATAACAGCGCGTTTTGTCGCTTCCGGCCACTTATCATCCCAGCGGTCAACCGAAAACGCCCACGCCAGCCACGGCAACAGATTTGCCGGGCAGGTGTCCGGGTTCCACAGCTCACGAATACTGACCGGCGTTTTTTCAATTTCCGCACAGGCTTTCGCGGCGGCGACCTCAAGCGGTGATGAGCCGGTCGGCAGCAGGCGCGAATCACTCATCCGAGCCTCCGGTCACGACGCTGTATTCGGTACAGAAAGACGCCTGCGTATTGTTGAGCACGATGTCGGCCAGCGGTGCAGCCAGTTCGACACGCTGCACACCTTCCACATGCAAAGCGGCATAAATGGCAGACAGACGGATGTCGCGCCCCAGCCGGTGCTGTGCCGTGATATACGCTTCCAGTTTTTTCACGGCAGCAGCGCGAATGGGTTCGCTTTCGGGACCAGGGTAAAGGTAAAGCGTGGCGTTTATCTGGTATTCAACAATGGCGGCAGACTGCACGGTCACGCGGTCGGCCACCGGCCTGACGTCCTCGCCATTAAGGGCGTTACGCACCACAGCCAGCAGGTCTTCGGATGCGACACCGTTATTTTCACGTGACAGCACAGAGATGGTGACGCAGGCCGGAGACGGACTGGTGACAGAAATATCCGCGACACGCCCGTCAGCACTGCGACCATGATACTGATAGGCTCCCACTGACCCGGCGACGCTTAAGCCCTCAAACGCCTGCTGAATACGCAGACGATAATCGGTGTCAGATTCCATCACTGCCGGTGTCGGCGGGATGGTCGAATCATCTGCCGGGGTGATAGTCAGGCGCGTGGTGTTGTAATTGGCGCCAATCACATCAAGGTCATTACCGGCGGCACAGGCCAGCATTACCGCCCGTGCGGCCTCATTCACACGCTGACGCCAGATAAGCTCACGATAAGCATTTTCCTCCAGCAGTTTGACGAGAGGCTCAGATTCCAGTGTCAGGGTACGGGCGACCGCCTCCTGCTGGTCTTCCGGGTAAAGGGAAATCAGTGTCGCCTTGCGTTCGGCAAGAATGGTTTCAAAGTCCAGCTCCTCGACCACATCCGGTGCGGGTAGCTGGTTCAGGTCGATAATCGGCATGGTTTCAACTCACAGGGATGGTTAACGAAAGTGGCTGGCCGGTGTCGTTGTGCTGGCCGGTTAACGTAACTGTCATTCGCCCGTCAAAACTGCGCGCCGTGGTGACGGATGACAGGGTGACGCGGGGTTCCCATTTCAGCACTGCCATGTAACAGGCGACCTTAATCTGCAACTCAAGCGCCGGGGTCTGCGGCTGGTCAATCATTGACGCCAGCAACGAGCCGTAATCACGACGCATCACCCGTGAACCGACTGGCGTGCGCAGGATATCGCCGATACTCTGGCTGATATGTTCAAGGTCAGTGGCAGTCAGGCCATCACTGCGATTCATTCCGAGATAACGCGCTGTCATAGAGGACTCCCGGTTGTGCCGCCGCTGTCGCCGGGGTGTTTATGGGTATGCAGTACCTTACCGTTTGATGAGAGTTCACCGCCGGTGTGTTCAATGTTGCCGCGCATCGTCCCGCCCTTCTGCACTTCCAGCGTGCCGGTGATCAGCTTGTTTGTGCAGACCACCTCCGGCGTGTCCAGAGTGACACGGGTTGATGCTTTCACCGTGACCACCGGCACCGTGGCAGTAACAGAATCAGAAGCCGTCACGCTGGCCGTTTTAATTCCGCTTACCGTGAGTGCACTGGTTTCAGGTTCATACTCAATCACCGCCCCGTCAGGGAAACGGATATGCAGGGCATCCGCCGACGCAGACGGCGCGGGGTTATCACCGGAATAAATCCCCGGCAGAACGAACGCCGTGTCGAGTTCACCGCCCACGGCCAGAATCAGCACCTGTTCCCCCACGGAAGGTGCCCACCATGTGCGCGAACGACCGGCGCGCTGGGTCAGCCACTTCAGCCAGTCGGTGCACATGCCGCCGGTCTGCACACGGCAGCGACCGGCGTTAAGGTCGGTTTCGACGACAAGGCCGGTGCGAATCATGTTGCGCAGTGCGCGCGCGAGTTCCTGAATATTTGCGAGAGTGTTCATAACGGGAAGGATGCCGCCGGGTCATACCGGCGGCAATGTGACGATGAGGTGTCGGGAATGGCACAACTAACGCTCAAGGTGAGCCAGGATAATCTCTTCAATCATCTGCACATCCTCACCGGTAAAGCCGAGCAGAGGACGCGCCGGATAATCAATTTTCTTACCGTCTTTCCGGGTTTCTTCCGACAGACCGAACTGATGCACACTGGCGATTTTCGGTGACTTCCCGCCGTAAAATTCCATTGATGCCTGTTCCGGGCTGGCGCGGATATGCAAAAAACGACTGGTGATAAGTTTCGCAAACATTTTTCGCTTAACGCGACCGGTCTTTTTTCTGGCGCTCTGCTGCTGGCGTGGCGCGTAGGGGGTGCCGTCCGGGGCTTTCTGTGCCATCACCCGACGCTGCTGACTCTGCCGCAGACGTTTCGCCAGTTCGGCACTCAGTCGCCGACACCCTGACGGTGACAGCGACTCAATCAGTCCGGTCAGCCGGTCTTCAAAACGCTTAAACTCATTCATCCCACTTGCTCACCAGTTCGCCATTGATATAAAGCTCCATCGGGCGGGTGACCGGCTCCGGCGGCGTGGGTTCCGGGATATTCTTCACATGCAGCGCGCCGTCCACCTCACTGACCAGCGTGCGCTCGGTCAGCATCAGGCTGATACTGATATCAAAGCTGCTGTCATTGTTGATGTCTGCATAAAACGTGAAGCCCTTTTTCTGGCCTGCGTCGGTGGTCATGATGTCGGGCTGATTTTCCCGCAGCCACGCCAGCACCGGCACGATGAGCAGGTCAAAATCACCGGTAAAGTCGGTCACAATGACATTGAGCGTGTAACGCTTTTCGAATGACAACGACGCCGCCAGTGTGGAGGCAATACTCCCGTTATCCACGAATATCCGCAGCATCTCGGGACTGGTTTTCAGCACCGTGACGGCATCAGTCAGCGCCCTGCGCAGGCTGTCGGGTTTGAGCATCGTTTTCGTCCTGACAGTGTTTAATCATTTTTACCTGGCTGGCACAGCGTGCCAGCGCGTTCTCAAGCTGCCGGATATCGGCACTTAAATCACCGTTCGTCTCCGGGTCACTGCCCGGCATCGGGCAAAGGCTCACTTTCGGGCAGGCGTTGTGGACAATCACTGGCGTCGGTGCAGGCCGGGCGCTGGTGCAACCGGCGCACAGCATCAGGCAGGCCAGCGCCGTACCAGCGGCGAAAATCTTCGTTTTCATTGAGTAACCTCGTAATGGTTTTCTCGCGCTGTGCTTCACGCTTCGCGGCGTTCTCCAGCTCCTGACGCAGTGCAACCTGCGCCAGCTCGTTTTTGTCTGCCCTGGTGAGCGCAACATGAAGCTGGTTTTTCAGCATGGTGATGGTCGTCTGCTGCCCGCTGGCGACATTGTTTGCCCTGTCCAGTGAGGTGCGCAGGCTGGCGTTTTTATGCTTCGCCAGAAACAGACCCGCCACCGCCAGCGATAACAACACAACCATCACAA
>NZ_CAWORF010000019.1:0-126876 GCF_963883545.1 Escherichia sp. E4702
TTTTTCTAAGCTGCCTGTACGGCAGTGAACACTACTGCTGATGCGTTCCAGCGCAGCCTGCTTTTCTAAGCTGCCTGTACGGCAGTGAACAGCGTTTTATCCCACGAAATAATCCCGCGCCATTTCTAAGCTGCCTGTACGGCAGTGAACTCAAATACTACACGTTTAGCCCGTTGTTAATAAAGCAAAACCATCTCATTTTCCTGCTGCCACCCTTTTTTATCCTTACCTTCCAGCAGCACTAATTATCAACAACTTACCATCATCATCAAAAAAAGGGTCTGAACCTCCTCCACCCCATAAATAAAAAGTCCGTAACCCCTGACGAGATTACGGACTTCACCAACCTACTTAACAATCTGATTAATGCGCGGCTTCCGGTTTATGCTTTTGTGCACTCTGGAACCCGTAGGTCAGCTCATTTTTCTCTTTATCCAGCGCGACTGTCACCTGGCCACCATCCACCAGCGAGCCAAACAGCAGTTCGTTGGCGAGCGGTTTTTTCAGGTTATCCTGAATCACTCGTGCCATTGGACGTGCGCCCATCGCCCGATCGTAACCTTTCTCAGCCAGCCAGTTACGCGCTTCCTGGCTCACTTCCAGAGAAACACCTTTCTGATCCAACTGAACCTGCAACTCGACGATAAATTTATCCACCACCTGATGGATCACGTCGGTTGACAGATGATCGAACCAGATAATGTTGTCGAGACGGTTACGGAACTCCGGCGTAAAGATCTTCTTGATCTCTTCCATCGCATCGGTGCTGTTATCCTGCTGGATAAGACCAATCGATTTGCGCTCGGTTTCACGTACCCCGGCGTTGGTGGTCATCACCAGTACCACGTTACGGAAATCGGCCTTGCGCCCGTTGTTATCGGTCAGCGTGCCGTTGTCCATCACCTGCAACAGAATGTTGAATACGTCCGGATGCGCTTTCTCGATTTCGTCCAGCAGCAGCACCGCGTGCGGATGCTTGATGACCGCATCGGTCAGCAGACCGCCCTGATCAAAACCAACGTATCCTGGAGGCGCACCAATCAGACGGCTGACGGTATGGCGTTCCATATACTCGGACATATCAAAGCGCAGAAGCTCAATGCCCAAAGCTTTCGAAAGCTGTACCGTCACCTCGGTTTTCCCGACCCCGGTTGGACCAGCAAACAGGAATGAACCAACTGGTTTATGTTCGTGACCTAAACCCGCACGCGCCATCTTGATGGCCTCGGTAAGCGATTCAATGGCTTTATCCTGACCGAAGACCAGCATTTTCAGGCGATCGCCAAGGTTTTTCAGCGTATCGCGGTCACTCTGAGAAACGCTCTTCTCAGGGATACGTGCAATACGGGCTACCACGGACTCG
The DNA here is from genome assembly GCF_963883545.1 of Escherichia sp. E4702. Classification (NCBI taxonomy): domain Bacteria; kingdom Pseudomonadati; phylum Pseudomonadota; class Gammaproteobacteria; order Enterobacterales; family Enterobacteriaceae; genus Escherichia; species Escherichia sp. E4702. The sequence goes on from NZ_CAWORF010000019.1 coordinate 1,364, forward strand.
ATATCCGCCACATTCACCGTTTTCTTGCGCTTGCTTACCGGCATCAAACGTGCGCGAGCGCCCGCTTCGTCGATAACGTCAATCGCTTTGTCCGGCAGATGACGATCGTTAATGTATTTCACCGCCAGCTCCACCGCCGCACGCACCGCTTTCGCGGTATAACGCACATCGTGGTGCGCTTCGTACTTCGGTTTCAGGCCATTGATGATTTGCACAGTTTCTTCGATCGACGGTTCAGTAATATCGATTTTCTGGAAGCGACGCGCCAGAGCACGGTCTTTCTCGAAAATGTTGCTGAACTCCTGATAGGTCGTCGATCCAATCACGCGAATTTTACCGCTGGAGAGCAACGGTTTGATCAGGTTGGCTGCATCTACCTGCCCGCCAGACGCTGCGCCCGCGCCAATGATGGTATGGATCTCATCGATAAACAGGATGCTGTTAGTATCCTGTTCCAGCTGCTTGAGCAACGCTTTAAACCGTTTTTCAAAGTCGCCGCGATATTTGGTGCCTGCTAACAGGGAGCCGATATCGAGAGAGTAAATCGTACAGTCAGCCATGATTTCCGGCACATCGCCCTGAACAATTCGCCAGGCAAGACCTTCAGCAATCGCCGTTTTACCGACGCCAGACTCCCCAACCAGCAGCGGGTTGTTTTTACGGCGGCGGCAGAGAACCTGAATGGCGCGCTCCAGTTCCTTCTCACGACCAATCAGCGGGTCAATTCCGCCCACGCGTGCAAGCTGGTTCAGGTTAGTCGTGAAATTCTCCATACGGTCCTCCCCACCAGCTTGTTCTTCACTGCCCGGCTGGTTTCCTGGTTCAGAAGACTGAGATGGCTCGTCTTTACGCGTGCCATGAGAAATAAAGTTCACCACATCAAGACGGCTGACTTCATGTTTGCGCAACAGATACGCCGCCTGCGACTCCTGTTCGCTAAAGATAGCGACCAGAACATTCGCACCGGTAACCTCACTGCGACCGGAGGACTGAACATGGAAGACTGCACGCTGCAATACACGCTGAAAACTCAAGGTCGGCTGCGTGTCGCGCTCCTCTTCACTGGCGGGCAGAACAGGTGTGGTTTGTTCAATAAAGGCTTCCAGTTCCTGACGGAGCGCAACCAGGTCCACGGAACACGCTTCCAGCGCCTCCCGGGCCGATGGGTTACTGAGCAATGCCAGTAACAAGTGCTCGACGGTCATAAACTCATGACGGTGCTCGCGCGCTCTGGCGAAAGCCATGTTTAAACTGAGTTCCAGTTCTTGATTGAGCATAGGCACCTCCCCCAATTTTTATACCTGCATTCAGGCTTTTTCCAGCGTACACAGCAATGGATGCTCGTTCTCCCTTGCGTACTTGTTCACCATCGCCACTTTGGTTTCTGCAACCTCAGCGGTAAAGACTCCGCAAATGGCCTTCCCCTGGTAGTGAACAGCAAGCATCAATTGCGTTGCACGTTCTACATCATAAGAAAAGAATTTTTGTAACACGTCAATAACAAACTCCATTGGAGTGTAATCATCATTGACTAATATCACTTTATACATAGATGGCGGTTTTAGCGCGTCGCGAACTTTTTCTTCCGCCAGTTGATCAAAGTCCAGCCAGTCGTTCGTTTTACCCATTGTCAGTTATCATCTTCGGTTACGGTTACCGGCAGAACGCTCTGCCGCTGACAAGAGCGTATTTGCCTGACCAATCTACTCCACATGATAGATAATTATCATCTATCGTTGGTATAAGCGACATCAGTGACATTACTGTCAATAGCGTTAACTGCTTCAAATTTTTGATGCATACCTACCCCCTGGCCCCTGTCAAACGCTTGACGACTCGCCCCATTTCTCTAAATTGTATTTCAAGAGTTGGCGAGGTTTTGAACTGCCCCCTCTCTGACCCCGGTTTATTCCATCTTACTTGTATAAGATTTGCGAAGGATGTCGAAGCATGGAAAAGGGTACTGTTAAGTGGTTCAACAATGCCAAAGGGTTCGGTTTCATCTGCCCTGAAGGCGGTGGCGAAGATATTTTCGCTCATTATTCCACCATCCAGATGGATGGTTACAGAACGCTAAAAGCTGGACAACCCGTTCAGTTTGATGTCCACCAAGGGCCAAAAGGCAATCACGCCAGTGTTATTGTGCCCGTCGAAGTAGAAGTAGCAGTCGCATAGCTCTTCTGTCTCATTGTGTACATCCTAAAGGCAAAATGCCAGCCCGATCGGCTGGCATTTTTATCTCAAAAATCACTCTCGCGCCAAAGCATCCACTGGATCCAGCCGTGCCGCATTTCGTGCAGGTAGCCAGCCAAATAAAATGCCCGTAACGGTTGAGCATAAAAACGCCAGCAGCAACGCAAGTGGAGAAAAGCCTATCTCCCAGCCGGGTAAAAAAAGCTGTAGGGTGAAGGCAATTAACAGCGACAGCATTATCCCCATCGCGCCGCCCACCAGGCAAACCAGCACGGCTTCAATCAGAAATTGTTGCAGAACATCGCTGGCACGCGCGCCAACAGCCATGCGAATACCAATTTCCCGCGTCCGCTCCGTTACTGACACCAGCATAATATTCATAACGCCAATGCCGCCTACCACCAGCGAAATCACCGCCACCAGCGTCAGAAACAGTTGTAAAGTACGCGTGGTTTTTTCGACTGTTTTCAAGACGCCGTCCATGTTCCAGGTAAAGAAGTCTTTTTTGCCATGGCGCAGCGACAACAAACGGGTGAGTTGTTGTTCCGCTTCGGTGCTGTCATAGCCTTCTTTTACTCTTACAGTGATGGAGTTCAGCCACGACTGGCCCATAACCCGCCCGGACATGGTGCTGTAAGGCAACCAGACACGCAGCACTTTACTGCTACCAAACATCGACTGTTTCTCTTCCGCCACGCCGATGACTCTCGCAGGCATATTACCAACCAGAATGACCTCACCAATCACATCGGCCTTATGCGGGAAAAGCTGGCGGCGGGTGTTACTGTCGAGAACCACCACCTGTGCGCGGCCGTTCAGTTGCTCCTGATTAAAGGTATTCCCTTCGCTGAAGGTCATGCCATAGACATTGAAATAATCGCCGCTCACACCGTTGGCGCTGGCGGCAACATCAACATTGTTATAACGCAGGCGCAGGTTTTGCGAGACGGCGGGCGTGGCAGAGGCGACCCACGGTTGTTTTTGGATGGCGATTAAGTCGTCGTACTTTAGCGCCTGCTGATATTGCGGATCGTCATCGCCAAAATCTTTCCCGGGATAGACATCAATAGTATTCGTACCAATAGAACGAATATCCGCCAGCACCATTTGTTTGGCGGCATCGCCCACCACGACGATAGAAACCACCGACGCAATACCAATAATAATCCCCAGCATGGTCAGTAAGGTGCGCATTTTATTCGCTGCCAGCGCCCGCCACGCCATCGTCAGCGCCTCATTAAAACCACTGACGAACTGCCGCCAGCCAGACGCCGTTTTGACTATCGATTCCGTCCCCGTGGCGGTATTCACCTTTTCAATGGCGGGAGGATTACGCACAATTTCGCCGTCACGAATTTCGATTACCCGCTCGGCCTGAGCAGCGACCTGCGGATCGTGGGTGACGATAATCACCGTATGCCCGCGATCGCGCAGCTGATGCAGGATCGCCATCACCTCTTCGCCAGAATGGCTGTCCAGTGCGCCGGTCGGTTCATCGGCAAGAATTACCTGACCGCCGTTCATCAATGCCCGCGCGATGCTGACGCGCTGTTGCTGACCACCCGAAAGCTGTGCCGGGTAATACTCTGTACGGTCTTCCAGCCCCAGTCGTTGCAGTAACTCCTGGGCGCGAAGCAGCCGCTGTTTCCGCTCAAGACCGGCATAGACGGCGGGTACTTCAACGTTCTGCTCGGCGGTTAAGTGCGAAAGCAAGTGGTAACGCTGGAAAATAAAGCCGAAATGCTCGCGGCGCAGTTGCGCCAGCGCATCGGCGTCCAGCGTGGCAACATCCTGACCGGCGACGCGATAGGTGCCGCTGGTGGCCTTATCCAGACAGCCGAGAATATTCATCAGGGTCGATTTACCAGAGCCCGAAGCACCGACAATTGCCACCATCTCACCTGCATAAATATCCAGGCTGATGCCCTTTAGCACCTCAACCTGCTCGTCTCCAGCAGGATAGCTACGGCGAATATCCTTTAGTTCGAGCAAGGGCGTCATTGTGCAGCTCCTGGTTTGGCCTCACCAATCACCACTTCATCACCCGCTTCCAGACCTTTGACAATCTCAACATCGGTGTCGTTGCGCGCGCCAATCGTCACTTCGCGCTCGCGTATTTCGCCATTACGCAGCAGTTTGATTTTATAACGGTTATCGCCAACCGAATCCCACAGTGCTGACAACGGAATGGTGAGTACGTTTTTCACATCAGTGAGTTGAATGTGGACTTGCGCAGTCATATCCAGCCGCAGTAAACCATTGGGGTTTGGCACTTCAAAACGGGCGTAGTAGAAAATGGCGTCGTTGACCTTTTCTGGCGTCGGCAGCACATCTTTAATCTGCCCCTCGTAGCGCGTCAGCGGATCGCCAAGCACGGTGAACCAGGCTTTTTGACCGGGTTTCAGGTGAATGACATCCGCTTCCGACACTTGCGCTTTTACCAGCATGGTACTCATATCTGCCAGCGTCAGAATGTTTGGCGCTTGTTGTGCGGCAATCACCGTCTGCCCTTGCAGAGTGGTGATTTGCGTAACTTCCCCAGCCATCGGGGCAACGATGCGGGTGTAATCGAGATTCGTTTTCGCCGTGTCGAGTGACGCCTGATTCCGTTTGATTTGCGCATCGATAGTACCTATTTGCGCCTGTTTAACTGCCATCTCCGTCGCTGCGGTGTCAAGATCCTGTTGCGAAACCGCCTGCGTTTGCGCCAGTCGTTGCTGGCGTGAGTATGTCACCCGTGCCAGTTTCAGTTCTGCTTCTGCCTGTTGCCTTTGCGCACGCAGCTCCATCAGTGTCGCTTCCACTTCCTTGATCTGGTTTTCAGCCTGTTCAGGATCAATAACCCCTAAAAGCTGGTCTTTTTTTACTTTATCGCCAATCGCCACCGACAGCGTTTTCAACTGACCGCTGACCTGCGCGCCCACATCAACCTTACGCAGCGCGTCCAGCTTTCCAGTCGCCAGCACGCTTTGCTGCAAATCACCGGGGCGGACAATCAATGTCTGATAAGTCGGCACGGGCGCGTTGAGTGTTCTCCACAACGCAATCAGCGCAGCGATGACTATCACCAGCGCAATAGCGTAACGCTTCTTAAGGTTTTTTCGCTTTTTCATAAATACTCTGAATGCTCCATATGCGCGTACGGGGCTGCCAACTTCAACGAAACATCAACAAAAACCGAAAATTTACGTTAGTAATTATACGATTGATGTTTGGTTAAGATGCCCGATGGTGAAATCGGTGTTACGTATAATCATTGATTTTATGAATATGTCTCAGATCACTGAACGAGCATTTACACCATCTGAATCTCTTAGCAGCATGTCTCTTTTCCTTAATCTGGCAGGGGGTCAGTGGCGGCCGGGTAAATTCTGGCATCGCCGTCGGTTTCGCCAGAAATTTTTGCTGCGCTCTTTGATTATGCCGCGTTTAAGCGTTGAGTGGATGAACGAACTCTCCCACTGGCCTAATCTCAGAACGCTGTTAACGCGTCAGCCGCGCCTGCCGGTTCGCCTGCATCGCCCTTACCTTGCCGTGAATATGACCCGTAAGCAATTGCTGGAGGCGTTACGTTACCATTATGCATTGCTGCGCGCGTGCATGTCGGCGGAAGAGTTCAGCTTATATTTGAACACCCCGGGACTGCAACTTGCGAAGCTGGAAGGAAAAAACGGCGAGCAGTTCACGCTTGAACTGACCATGATGATCTCAATGGATAAGGAAGGTGACAGCACAATTCTGTTCCGCAACAGCGAAGGTATTCCTCTGGCGGAGATCACATTTACACTGTGTGAGTATCAGGGGAAAAGGACGTTATTTATAGGCGGGCTGCAAGGTGCGAAATGGGAAATTCCACACCAACAGATCCAGAATGCGACGAAAGCCTGCCACGGGCTATTTCCCAAACGACTCGTGATGGAAGCGGTCTGCCTCTTCGCCCAACGCTTACAGGTCGAACAAATTATTGCTGTCAGCAATGAAACACATATTTACCGCAGCCTGCGTTATCGCGATAAGGAAGGAAAAATCCATGCTGACTATAACGCGTTCTGGGAATCGGTTGGTGGCGAATGCGATGCCGAGCGGCATTATCGGCTTCCCAATCGAATAGCGCGAAAAGAGATTGCGGATATCGCCAGCAAAAAGCGGGCTGAATACCGTCGACGCTACGAGATGCTTGACGCTATTCAGCCGCAGATGGCAAGGATGTTTTGCGGTTAATCAGCCCGACCGCGCGCCAGCCACAGCACGCGTGAGAACATTTTTTTCAGCAGCGTCGGTACGGAGTCCACACCACGACGTCCGGCCTCCATTGCCACTTCAATGGCAAGGTCGGGCTTGGAAGAGCGATGGATCGCTTTTGAAATAATTTTGCGCAAATTCATCGGCACGTTTTCCGGGATCTGCGCCACGCGATGGAACACGTCGGAAAACCCCTGGCGATACATAAAATGTTCCATATCCAGCGCCGGTAACGTTGTCAAATGTTCACGTTCAGCTTCGCGATCGTTATTCAGCAGGCTGCGCACCGTTGCGGCATATTTCTTCCCGGCTTCATCGCCATCGACCAGCACATGCCACTCAATCCCCATCCGCCGGGCAAATTTCACCAGTGGTTTTAGCCCGGACTGGGCAAACTCAATGACCTTAATCCCTTCGGCATCGAAATGGTGTCCACACTGGCGCGCCAGTTCGTTGATAACCCAGGTTTCTGTTTCCCCTTCCACCAGCAGCCAGCAGCGAGCAAACAGCGATGACGGACGATTAAAACGAATGTGAAAAGAGATGCGGCGGCTGTCTTCGGTGCTCAAGCCACTTGGCCCCAGACGCCAGGCGGCAACACGAGAAGATTCACGCACCAGGCGGCAAACATGTTCCACTGGAGTTAACGAAAGCAGCTCGCCAGAGTTGGTGGTAGCAATACGTTGTAAAGGCAAAAGATTCAACAGATGCCAGGCAACGGAAAGCATAATCGGATGCAGGCGGGTTTCTGGATCTTCAATTAGCAATAACGGACGCGCGTCTTTATCCAGTCGCAATGTCCCTTTTGCCTGCAATAAAGTGGCAAACAGGCCGAGTAAAATGACCCGATACGAACGCCCCCCTGGTCTGTCAATCATCCGGTTGATGATATCGAGGTAACGCCAGCTCCGTTGCTCATTGCTGGCTCGCCGACGCATTAAGCGATATCTCGCCTGCCCGGCCCCTTGCTCCGAGAAATAATGCTCAAGCAGTTGCACCATTGCCGAAAGCCCCTGGCGAATCTGCCCATCGGAGAGATTTTGCGGGTGTGAGGATAACTCGCGGGCGAGAAAATCCAACTGGCGCGCGGTGACTTCCACATTGGGTACATTTGGTACAGTTCCATTGCGAATGCGGCGCATAAAACGGGCGTCGCGCAAACGCAGAACCGGCATTAAACGCACCAGATGACGCGCCTGATCGTTAATATCTTCGACATCAATCGGATGACCGTCTTTATCAAGAAAGCTGCGTAACGTCATCACGCTACCGTCTTCCGCACTTTCCCCTTCCAGGCGATAAAAAATGCGGTGATAACCATCAGTACAGGGCGTCCAGCATGCTTCAAGCGGGCGATAACGGCGTACACGATGCCGTCCAGGCAGCGATTCGCGAAAAGTCAGAATGATATGCAGATGGTGTTCCCGACCATTGATATCACCTGGCGGAAACCAGAAATCATCGCGTTCAAAATGGTAGAGATCTGACTCTGGTGATAACAGCAGGGTTAAGGCGTCCAGCAAGCTGGATTTACCCCACGCGTTCTCCCCAATCAGGACGTTGTTTTGCTCCAGCATCAATGACAATCGGTTGATACCGCGAAAGCCCACAATTTCAACGCGCTCAAGAATCATATCCCCTCCAGAAATATGTTACTCATCCTTTACTCTGGCAGTATAACGGGAAAGGCCGAGACAATACGTGACGACATCACAATTAAGCATGGCAAATGTCTGAAAAATGAGCGAATAATTGTGTTATACGTCTTCATGTTGTCTCTCATTAAAAAACAATAAAATCAAATAATTAACCTTGTAAATTATTTTTATTACCTCCAAAGGCTTATTTCAGCCGTTTGCACTACACTGTCAATCAGGCAAATGACTATATGGGGGAACTTACTGTTGCCCTAAATCAAAATTACTGGATTTATTTATCTGGCGAATGGCTCGACTTCGTTTTTAAAATACCGATGCATTATTTCTGTCGTCATTTTTTACGACGACCCTATAAAACGACCATATTTTTCACAGGGTCAATTTTTAATTGAGGTGGATATGTTCAGAAAATTAGCAGCTGAATGTTTTGGTACTTTCTGGCTTGTATTTGGTGGCTGCGGTAGCGCCGTGCTGGCGGCAGCGTTCCCGGAATTAGGCATTGGCTTTGCCGGTGTCGCGCTGGCGTTTGGTTTGACTGTACTGACGATGGCCTTCGCTGTCGGTCATATCTCCGGTGGCCACTTTAACCCGGCGGTCACTATTGGTTTATGGGCTGGTGGCCGTTTCCCGGCAAAAGAAGTCGTTGGTTACGTGGTAGCCCAGGTTGTCGGTGGTATTGTTGCGGCGGCACTGCTGTATTTAATCGCCAGCGGTAAAGCTGGGTTTGACGCAGCGGCCAGCGGCTTTGCTTCTAACGGTTATGGCGAGCATTCACCGGGCGGCTATTCCATGCTTTCTGCACTGGTGGTTGAACTGGTATTGAGTGCCGGTTTCTTGCTGGTGATCCACGGTGCAACTGACAAATACGCGCCGGCAGGCTTTGCGCCGATCGCGATTGGTCTGGCGTTAACCTTGATTCACTTAATCAGTATTCCGGTGACTAACACTTCCGTTAACCCGGCGCGCAGCACCGCGGTTGCCATCTTCCAGGGCGGCTGGGCGTTAGAACAGCTGTGGTTCTTCTGGGTAGTGCCAATTGTCGGCGGTATTATCGGTGGTCTGATTTACCGGACCCTGCTGGAAAAACGCGATTAATTAGCATTGGCATTTTATCTGCCCTGATTGTTTTATCATCGACGTTACAAACCGCACGGGTGTTGGTGGCGTCAAAATCGCTGAAGCGTTCCCCGAAGGCCGGGGCAGCCCACATGGATGTGGGCTGAGGGCGCGTCTTACAGGGACGTTACCTCGCGCCCGACCCGGTAGCCGAAGGGGATAAGCTGAAGGTACCGCGCAGCGGCGATTTTGTTCGCCAGAGCCCGGGGGTGCAGGGGGCGGCGGCGATTGGCCGGCCCCCTGCGTGCTCCCTGCGCCAGTGACTTTATATGGCATTGCACATGAAAGGAGCGCAACAATGCTAAACACTCATAGAGAATTAAAAATCCCCCTCTGATGCATAACATTTCCTTTTAATTGCAACTTTACTCGTCCTTCCGCTTTCAGTAGTGTGTCATCGCGCATTTCGACTTCTTCTTTGCAAGGACTGGGTTTTCATGTTTTCTGGGCTGTTAATCATTCTGGTTCCCCTGATTGTGGGTTACCTCATTCCACTTCGCCAAAAAGCTGCGTTAAAACGCATTAATCAGCTATTAAGCTGGATGGTTTACCTCATTCTCTTTTTTATGGGTATCAGTCTGGCGTTTCTCGATAATCTCGCCAGTAACCTGTTGGCGATTCTGCATTATTCCGCTGTCAGTATTACCATTATTTTACTGTGCAATATTGTCGCCTTGCTGTGGCTGGAACGCGGTTTGCCGTGGCGCAATAGCCACCAGCAAGAGAAATTGCCGTCGCGTATTGCGATGGCACTGGAATCGCTGAAACTGTGTGGCGTCGTGGTGATTGGTTTTGCTATTGGCCTTAGCGGATTAGGTTTTTTACAGCACGCGACCGAAGCCAGCGAATACACGTTAATTCTGCTACTTTTCCTCGTCGGTATTCAGTTGCGCAATAATGGCATGACCTTAAAGCAGATTGTCCTTAATCGCCGGGGAATGATTGTCGCCGTGGTGGTGGTTGCCAGTTCTTTAATTGGCGGTTTAATTAACGCCTTTATTCTTGATCTCCCCATCAATACCGCACTGGCAATGGCCTCCGGTTTCGGCTGGTATTCTCTTTCCGGTATTTTGTTGACCGAATCTTTTGGTCCGGTAATCGGGAGCGCGGCGTTCTTCAATGATTTAGCGCGTGAGTTGATCGCCATTATGTTGATCCCTGGCCTGATTCGCCGTAGCCGCTCTACTGCACTGGGCTTATGCGGTGCCACATCAATGGATTTCACCCTGCCCGTTCTTCAGCGTACAGGTGGGCTGGATATGGTCCCGGCAGCGATTGTTCACGGTTTTATTCTCAGCCTGTTAGTGCCGATCCTCATCGCCTTTTTCTCCGCATAATACCTCTCCGGCGGTAGATCCCTGCCGCCAAAATTGCGCTAAATCAATCTCCCTTAAAGTTGCATGAAAAATCCCTTTTATCCCCGCGTTAAGCGTCTTAACCTTAAACATGTATATTAAATATAACTTTAAAAGGTGTGATCATGTTTTGTGTGCAATGTGAACAAACTATCCGTACTCCGGCAGGAAACGGCTGCTCATACGCGCAGGGGATGTGTGGTAAAACGGCGGAAACCTCTGACCTTCAGGATTTACTCATCGCGGCGCTGCAAGGGCTTTCGGCCTGGGCTGTAAAAGCGCGTGAATACGGCATTATCAACCACGATGTAGACAGCTTCGCGCCGCGCGCATTTTTCTCAACCCTGACCAACGTTAACTTCGATTCTCCGCGTATTGTCGGCTACGCTCGTGAAGCGATTGCCCTGCGCGAGGCGCTGAAAGCGCAATGCCTGGCTGTAGATGCCAACGCCTGCGTCGATAACCCGATGGCTGACCTGCAACTGGTGAGCGATGATCTCGGCGAACTGCAACGTCAGGCAGCAGAATTTACCCCTAACAAAGATAAAGCGGCGATTGGCGAAAACATTCTCGGCCTGCGTCTGCTGTGCCTGTATGGCCTGAAAGGTGCGGCGGCCTATATGGAACACGCCCACGTTCTCGGTCAATACGACAACGATATTTATGCCCAGTACCATAAAATCATGGCGTGGCTGGGGACCTGGCCTGCCGATATGAACGCGCTTCTTGAGTGTTCAATGGAAATCGGCCAGATGAACTTCAAAGTGATGAGCATTCTGGATGCAGGCGAAACCGGTAAATACGGTCACCCGACCCCAACCCAGGTCAACGTCAAAGCGACGGCGGGTAAATGCATTCTGATTTCCGGTCACGATCTCAAAGATCTCTACAACCTGCTGGAACAGACTGAAGGCACGGGCGTTAATGTCTACACCCACGGCGAAATGCTGCCTGCCCACGGCTACCCGGAGTTGCGTAAATTCAAGCATCTGGTCGGTAACTACGGCAGCGGCTGGCAGAATCAGCAAGTGGAGTTCGCTCGTTTCCCTGGCCCCATCGTGATGACCTCGAACTGCATCATCGACCCAACCGTAGGCGCTTATGACGATCGTATCTGGACCCGCAGCATCGTTGGCTGGCCGGGTGTGCGTCATCTGGATGGCGAAGATTTCTCTGCGGTCATTGCCCAGGCGCAACAAATGGCGGGCTTCCCGTACAGCGAAATTCCGCACCTGATCACCGTGGGCTTTGGCCGCCAGACGCTGCTTGGCGCAGCCGATACGCTGATTGATCTGGTGAGCCGTGAAAAACTGCGTCATATCTTCCTGCTTGGTGGCTGTGACGGCGCACGCGGCGAGCGTCACTACTTCACCGATTTCGCCACCAGCGTGCCGGATGACTGCCTGATCCTGACTCTCGCCTGTGGTAAATATCGCTTTAACAAACTTGAGTTTGGCGATATCGAAGGTCTGCCGCGTCTGGTGGATGCCGGTCAGTGTAACGATGCTTACTCAGCAATTATTCTGGCGGTAACGCTGGCAGAAAAACTGGGCTGCGGTGTCAACGATCTGCCGCTGTCGCTGGTGCTCTCCTGGTTTGAACAGAAAGCGATTGTCATTCTGCTGACGCTGCTTTCTCTGGGCGTGAAAAATATCGTCACCGGCCCGACTGCACCTGGTTTCCTGACACCAGATCTGCTGGCGGTGCTGAACGAGAAATTCGGCCTGCGTTCTATCACCACTGTTGAAGAAGACATGAAGCAACTGTTGAGCGCGTAAGGAGTTTGTCGATGACGATGCCAACGAATCAATGCCCGTGGCGGATGCAGGTTCATCACATTACGCAAGAAACGCCGGATGTGTGGACGATTTCCCTGATTTGCCACGATTACTACCCATATCGCGCCGGGCAATATGCGCTGGTCAGCGTGCGTAACTCAGCAGAAACGCTGCGTGCTTACACCATTTCCTCCACGCCAGGCGTGAGTGAATACATCACACTGACCGTGCGGCGGATTGATGACGGTGTTGGCTCCCAGTGGCTGACCCGCGATGTAAAACGCGGTGACTATCTCTGGCTTTCGGACGCGATGGGGGAATTTACCTGCGACGATAAAGCAGAAGATAAATTCCTGTTACTGGCGGCAGGCTGCGGCGTTACGCCAATTATGTCGATGCGTCGCTGGCTGGCGAAGAACCGTCCGCAGGCCGATGTGCAGGTGATCTACAACGTACGTACGCCGCAGGATGTAATTTTCGCCGATGAGTGGCGTCATTATCCGGTAACACTGGTGGCGGAAAATAACGTTACCGAGGGGTTCGTTGCCGGACGCCTGACTCGTGAACTGCTGGCAAGCGTTCCTGATTTAGCCTCACGTACCGTGATGACTTGTGGTCCGGCACCGTATATGGATTGGGTGGAACAGGAAGTGAAGGCGCTCGGCGTGACGCGTTTCTTTAAAGAGAAATTCTTTACGCCAGTGGCGGAAGCGGCAACCAGCGGTCTGAAATTCACCAAACTGCAACCGGCGCAAGAATTTTACGCTCCGGTTGGCACCACGCTGCTGGAGGCGCTGGAAAGCAATAACGTTCCGGTTGTCGCCGCCTGCCGCGCGGGTGTTTGCGGCTGCTGTAAGACGAAAGTGGTTTCCGGTGAATATACGGTGAGCAGCACAATGACGCTGACCGACGCCGAAATCGCCGAAGGTTACGTACTGGCCTGCTCCTGCCATCCGCAGGGGGATTTGGTTCTCGCGTAATCACCTTATGCCCGATGATATTCCTGTCATCGGGCTGTTTAACCGTTAGTGCCTCCTTTTTCTCCCATCCCTTCCCCCTCCGTCAGATGAACTAAACTTGTTACCGTTATCACATTCAGGAGACGGAAAACCATGAAACAAACGGTTGCAGCTTATATCGCCAAAACACTCGAATCAGCAGGCGTAAAACGCATCTGGGGAGTCACGGGCGACTCTCTGAACGGTCTTAGTGACAGTCTTAATCGCATGGGCACTATCGAGTGGATGCCTACCCGCCATGAAGAAGTGGCTGCCTTTGCCGCTGGCGCTGAAGCACAACTTTCAGGAGAACTGGCGGTCTGCGCCGGATCGTGCGGCCCCGGCAACCTGCACTTAATCAACGGCCTGTTCGATTGCCACCGTAATCACGTTCCGGTACTGGCGATTGCCGCCCATATCCCTTCCAGCGAAATTGGCAGCGGCTATTTTCAGGAAACCCACCCGCAAGAGTTATTCCGCGAATGTAGTCACTATTGCGAGCTGGTTTCCAGCCCGGAGCAGATCCCACAAGTGCTGGCGATTGCCATGCGCAAAGCGGTGCTAAACCGTGGCGTTTCCGTTGTCGTGTTACCGGGCGACGTGGCGTTAAAACCTGCGCCAGAAGGGGCAACCACGCACTGGTATCATGCACCACAGCCAGTCATAACACCGGAAGAAGAAGAGTTACGCAAACTGGCGCAACTGCTGCGTTACTCCAGCAATATCGCCCTGATGTGTGGTAGCGGCTGCGCGGGGGCGCATAAAGAGTTAGTTGAGTTTGCCGGGAAAATTAAAGCACCTATTATTCATGCCCTGCGCGGTAAAGAACATGTCGAATACGATAATCCGTATGATGTCGGAATGACGGGATTAATCGGCTTCTCGTCAGGTTTTCACACTATGATGAATGCCGACACCTTAGTGCTGCTCGGCACACAATTTCCCTACCGCGCCTTCTACCCGACCGATGCCAAAATTATTCAGATTGATATCAACCCAGCCAGCATCGGCGCGCATAGCAAGGTAGATATGGCGCTGGTCGGCGATATCAAATCAACCCTGCGCGCATTGCTGCCACTGGTGGAAGAAAAAACCGATCGCAAGTTTCTGGATAAAGCGCTGGAAGATTACCGCGATGCCCGTAAAGGGCTGGACGATTTAGCTAAACCGAGCGAGAAAGCCATTCACCCGCAATATCTGGCGCAGCAAATTAGTCACTTTGCCGCCGATGACGCCATCTTTACCTGTGACGTTGGCACACCTACGGTATGGGCGGCACGTTATCTGAAAATGAACGGCAAGCGTCGCCTGTTAGGTTCGTTTAACCACGGTTCGATGGCTAACGCCATGCCGCAGGCGCTGGGCGCGCAGGCAAGCGAGCCAGAACGCCAGGTGGTCGCCATGTGCGGCGATGGCGGTTTTAGCATGTTGATGGGCGATTTCCTCTCAGTAGTGCAAATGAAGCTACCAGTGAAAATTATAGTCTTTAACAACAGCGTACTGGGCTTTGTGGCGATGGAGATGAAAGCTGGTGGCTATTTGACTGACGGCACCGAACTACACGACACCAACTTTGCCCGCATTGCCGAAGCGTGCGGCATTACGGGTATTCGCGTGGAAAAAGCCGCTGAAGTCGATGAAGCCCTGCAACGCGCTTTCTCCATCGACGGTCCGGTGCTGGTGGATGTGGTGGTTGCCAAAGAAGAATTAGCCATTCCGCCGCAGATCAAACTCGAACAGGCAAAAGGTTTTAGTCTGTATATGCTGCGCGCAATCATCAGTGGACGCGGCGATGAAGTAATCGAACTGGCGAAAACGAACTGGCTAAGGTAAAAAGGGTGGCATTTCCCGTCATAATAAGGACATGCCATGATTGATTTACGCAGTGATACCGTTACCCGACCGAGCCGCGCCATGCTCGAAGCGATGATGGCCGCCCCGGTTGGGGACGACGTTTACGGAGACGACCCTACCGTTAATGCTCTGCAGGACTATGCGGCAGAGCTTTCCGGTAAAGAAGCCGCCATTTTTCTGCCTACCGGCACTCAGGCCAACCTGGTCGCTCTGCTCAGTCACTGCGAACGCGGCGAAGAGTATATTGTCGGTCAGGCCGCGCATAACTATCTGTTTGAAGCCGGTGGCGCAGCAGTGCTGGGCAGTATTCAACCGCAACCCATCGATGCTGACGCCAACGGCACGTTACCGCTGGATAAAGTGGCGATGAAAATCAAACCCGACGATATTCACTTCGCCCGCACCAAATTGCTCAGTCTCGAAAACACCCACAACGGCAAAGTGCTGCCGCGTGAATACCTGAAAGAAGCATGGGAATTTACCCGTGAGCGCAATCTGGCGCTGCATGTTGACGGTGCGCGCATCTTTAACGCCATCGTGGCTTATGGCTGCGAACTGAAAGAAATCACGCAATATTGTGATTCGTTCACCATTTGTCTGTCGAAAGGTCTTGGTACGCCAGTCGGTTCATTACTGGTCGGTAACCGTGACTACATTAAACGTGCCATCCGCTGGCGGAAAATGACTGGCGGCGGGATGCGCCAGTCCGGGATTCTGGCAGCCGCCGGGATGTATGCGCTGAAAAATAACGTCGCACGCTTGCAGGAAGACCACGATAACGCCGCCTGGATGGCGGAGCAGCTGCGTGAAGCAGGCGCGGATGTGATGCGTCAGGACACCAATATGCTGTTTGTTCGCGTCGGGGAAGAAAATGCTGCCGCGTTAGGCGAATACATGAAAGCGAGAAACGTACTGATTAACGCCTCGCCGATTGTCCGCCTGGTGACGCATCTCGACGTCTCGCGCGAGCAACTGGCTGAAGTCGCCGCCCACTGGCGCGCATTCCTGGCGCGTTAAGGAGAGAGACGTGCCGCAACGCATTTTAGTTCTCGGTGCCAGTGGCTACATTGGTCAGCATCTGGTGCGCACACTCAGCCAGCAAGGGCATCAGATCCTGGCGGCGGCACGTCATGTCGACAGGCTTGCAAAGCTGCAACTGGCAAACGTCAGTTGCCATAAAATCGATCTCAGCTGGCCGGATAATCTTCCGGCCCTGTTGCAGGATATCGATACGGTCTATTTTCTGGTGCACAGCATGGGCGAAGGCGGCGATTTTATCGCTCAGGAGCGTCAGGTGGCTCTCAACGTCCGTGATGCGCTGCGCGAAGTGCCAGTTAAGCAATTAATCTTTCTCAGCTCGTTGCAGGCTCCGCCACATGAGCAGTCGGATCATCTGCGCGCCCGTCAGGCCACGGCGGATATTTTGCGTGAAGCCGGTGTGCCGATTACTGAATTGCGGGCCGGAATTATCGTTGGTGCAGGTTCTGCGGCGTTTGAAGTGATGCGCGATATGGTTTACAACCTGCCAGTGTTAACACCGCCACGCTGGGTCCGTTCACGCACCACGCCTATTGCGCTGGAAAACCTGCTGCACTATCTGGTGGCACTGTTAGATCATCCGGCCTGCGAACATCGGGTCTTCGAAGCCGCCGGGCCAGAGGTGCTCAGTTATCAACAACAATTTGAACATTTTATGACCGTGAGTGGTAAGCGCCGCTGGTTGATCCCCATCCCCTTTCCCACCCGCTGGATTTCGGTGTGGTTTCTCAATGTGATTACTTCCGTACCGCCCACCACCGCCAAAGCGTTGATTCAGGGGCTGAAACACGATCTGCTGGCAGATGACACCGCGTTACGTGCACTCATTCCACAACCGCTGATCGCTTTCGATGATGCGGTACGTCGCACATTGAAAGAGGAAGAAAAACTGGTCAACTCCAGCGACTGGGGATACGACGCGCAGGCTTTTGCTCGCTGGCGACCGGAATACGGTTACTTCGCTAAACAAGCCGGTTTTACGGTTAAAACATCCGCCAGCCTTCAGGCGCTATGGCGGGTAGTCAATCAAATCGGCGGTAAAGAACGTTATTTCTTTGGCAATATTTTGTGGCAGACCCGTGCGCTGATGGACCGCGCGATCGGTCATAAACTGGCGAAAGGTCGCCCTGAGCGGGAATATTTGCAGACGGGCGATGCGGTAGATAGCTGGAAAGTGATTGTCGTTGAAGCGGAAAAACAACTTACGTTGTTATTTGGTATGAAAGCACCGGGACTGGGGCGGCTTTGTTTTACGCTGGAGGATAAAGGCAACTACCGCACCATAGACGTTCGCGCTTTCTGGCATCCGCACGGCATGCCAGGTCTGTTTTACTGGCTTTTCATGATCCCTGCACATCTGTTTATTTTTCGCGGTATGGCAAAACGAATTGCCAGACTTGCAGAACAAATCACAGATTAATCGAAAAAAACCTGCGTGATTCTTTCATGTTTCCCATTGCATCAAGGGGGAAATCACGAAAGAATGCGCACGTCGACTTATCAACAACAGTGGAATGATATGAAGGTACTGGTTACCGGCGCAACCAGCGGCTTAGGTCGAAACGCGGTTGAATTTTTATGCCGGAAAGGCATCAGCGTGAGAGCGACCGGTCGCAACGAAGCGATGGGCAAATTGCTGGAAAAACTGGGCGCAGAGTTTGTCCGGGCGGATCTGACCGAACTTGTCTCATCGCAGGCTAAAGTGATGCTCGCAGGCATTGATACGCTGTGGCACTGCTCCAGCTTTACTTCGCCGTGGGGAACGCAGCAGGCTTTCGACCTGGCCAACGTTCGCGCTACGCGTCGCCTGGGCGAATGGGCTGTTGCCTGGGGAGTGCGTAACTTTATTCATATCTCTTCCCCCTCCCTGTACTTCGATTATCACCATCATCGCGATATTAAAGAAGATTTTCGCCCTCACCGCTTCGCTAACGAGTTTGCCCGCAGCAAAGCTGCCAGCGAAGAAGTGATTAATATGCTTTCGCAGGCGAATCCACAAACGCGCTTTACTATTCTGCGCCCACAGAGTCTGTTCGGACCGCACGATAAAGTGTTCATCCCCCGCCTGGCGCATATGATGCACCACTACGGCAGCATTCTGTTACCGCACGGCGGCAGTGCGCTGGTCGATATGACCTACTACGAAAATGCCGTGCATGCCATGTGGCTGGCGAGCCAGGAAAACTGCGACAAACTGCCGTCCGGCAGGGCATACAACATTACCAATGGTGAGCATCGTACACTGCGCAGCATCGTGCAGAAGCTCATCGACGAACTGAATATTGATTGCCGTATTCGTTCAATTCCCTACCCGATGCTGGATATGATCGCCCGCAGCATGGAGCGTTTAGGCCGCAAGTCAGCGAAAGAGCCGCCGCTAACCCACTACGGCGTCTCCAAGTTGAATTTTGACTTTACGCTGGATATTACGCGTGCACAGGAAGAGTTAGGTTATCAGCCTGTCATCACGCTGGATGAAGGTATAGAGAAAACTGCCGCCTGGTTACGCGACCACGGAAAACTGCCGCGCTAATCCTGACCGTATTTCTCCAGCAACGCTTGTGCAATTGCCAGAGTTTCTGCATCCGCTTCGCCGTTATATAACGTCGGGCGGAAGTGCATCTGGAAAGCCATAATCACTCGTTGCTGTTCGCCAGGCGTCATTTCTGGTTTCACGTCATAGCCGTAACGGGCCAACAGTTCCAGCAATGAGGCGGTATCTACCGGTGTGTGCGGCGCGCGCCCGGCAAGATAAAAGTTCACCCGCTGCGCATCAGGCCAGGCACCAATCCCCTCTTGTGCCAGTTGCTGCCACGGAAATAATGGTCCGGGATCATCTTTGCGCTGCGGCGCAATATCTGCATGAGCCACCACATTTTCCGGTTTGATGTGATAGCGGGCGATAATATCCTTCGCCAGTGGAATAAGCGCCTGAATTTGTGTCGGCTCAAACGGGGCAAAATATTTCACTCCCGCCGATTTCTGCCAGCCACGGTTTTCCAGCTCAATGCCAATAGAGGTGTCGTTAAGGCGCGTAGCCCCGCGCCAGGCGCTAATCCCCGCATGCCAGGCCAGTTCCTGTTCCGGTACCAGTTGCCAGATACGCGGCTTGCCGTTGTAAAGTGGTGGCTCGGCAGGAACCAGATAATGCGAACTTACGTGCTTATCGGTCAGTGTCGCCAGTGACGTATCAAAGTCCTCTGCGGTGTAGTGGATCACCAGCACTTTAATGCGCGGATACGCCGCCTGCGCCTGGCGTCGGGTATCAAGCTGGTATCCCTCTTTCTCGACAATGCCTTTTTCGCCTGCACACCCAGCCAGGAATAAAGCGGCGGCAACCAGCCAGAAGACTCTGCTCATCGACGCGTTTTCACCGCCGTTCCGCTAACGCTAACCATCAGCATACTGCCGTTTTGCCCGACCGTTTCGTAGTCGATATCAATGCCGACCACGGCGTCAGCCCCCAGCGCTCGCGCCTGCTCACCAAGTTCCTCAAAGGCTATCTCCCGCGCTTTACGCAGTTCTTTTTCATACGCACCGGAACGTCCGCCAACGATATCGCGGATACCGGCAAAGAAATCGCGAAAAATGTTAGCGCCTAAAATCGCTTCGCCGGTCACCACGCCGCAATATTCAACGATGGTCTGGCCTTCAAGTGTTGGGGTTGTGGAAAATTGCATGATCGATCTCCTTGTTTGCTAAGCCTTCGATCTTCAAAGCATTATCGGACTGATACGCTATTATTGAAAGGATATCATTATTATCGTAGAACGCTTTCAAGGTGTTCGCTTATAAGGAAATCATTATGCGCTACAGCAAATTGACTATGCTTATCCCTTGCGCACTGTTACTCAGTGCTTGTACCACCGTCACGCCTGCCTATAAAGATAATGGCCCCCGTACGGGATCTTGCGTTCAGGGCGGACCTGACAGCGTGGCCCAGCAGTTTTATGATTACCGCATTTCGCACCGCAGTAACGACATTACCGCTCTGCGTCCATATTTAAGTGACAAACTGGCAACTTTGCTGAGCAATGCCAGCCGCGATAACAGCCATCGCGAATTATTAAGCAGCGATCCGTTCTCCAGTCGCACCACTTTGCCTGACAGCGCACAAGTTGCCAGCGCCTCGACCATCCCAAATCGCGATGCGCGCAATATTCCGCTGCGGGTGAATCTGAAACAAGGCGACCAGAGCTGGCAGGATGAAGTGTTGATGATTCAGGAAGGACAGTGTTGGGTGATCGACGATGTGCGCTATTTAGGTGGCAGCGTACACGCACCTGCCGGCACTCTGCGCCAGTCCGTTGAGAACCGCTAAAACCTTGATTAAATGATAACCCCCATAAATTGTCTGGCATTCTGTGAAGAATGCCGACATTTATGCTCGCCGCCCTTCGCCGCCGTTATTTTGTGCTATGTTTATTGAATAATGCGCTTTGCTTTTAACTTTTAAAGCAGAAATATTGCATAATTATTCTGTCAAAGGTACTATCTTCGACTTCAATAGCTATCCGACTGCCAGTATACGAGTGTCAATGAGTATTCAATTAAACGGCATTAATTGCTTCTACGGCGCGCATCAGGCGCTGTTCGATATCACGCTGGATTGCCCGCAAGGCGAAACGCTGGTGTTACTTGGCCCCAGCGGCGCGGGGAAAAGCTCGCTGCTGCGTGTACTCAATCTGCTAGAGATGCCGCGCTCCGGTACGCTCAACATCGCAGGCAACCATTTCGATTTCACTAAAACACCATCTGACAAAGCGATCCGCGAGCTGCGTCGTAACGTCGGGATGGTGTTTCAGCAATACAACCTATGGCCGCATCTGACGGTACAGCAAAACCTGATTGAAGCGCCCTGCCGCGTGCTGGGGTTGAGTAAAGATCAGGCGCTGGCCCGTGCAGAAAAACTGCTGGAACGTCTGCGTCTCAAACCTTATAGCGATCGTTACCCGCTGCACCTTTCTGGTGGTCAGCAGCAACGTGTCGCTATCGCCCGCGCGCTGATGATGGAACCGCAGGTACTGCTGTTTGATGAACCGACCGCCGCGCTGGATCCGGAAATTACCGCACAAATCGTCAGCATTATTCGTGAGCTGGCGGAAACGAATATTACCCAGGTGATCGTCACCCACGAAGTTGAAGTGGCGCGTAAAACCGCCAGCCGTGTGGTGTATATGGAAAACGGTCACATTGTAGAACAAGGCGATGCGAGCTGCTTTACCGAGCCGCAAACCGAAGCATTTAAAAACTATCTCTCTCACTAAGATTCGGGATAACAACAATGAAAAAAGTTCTGATTGCCGCGCTAATTGCAGGTTTTAGTCTTTCCGCCACAGCTGCCGAAACCATTCGTTTTGCTACCGAAGCCTCTTATCCTCCGTTTGAATCGATGGATGCGAATAACCAGATCGTCGGTTTCGACGTCGACCTGGCGCAGGCGCTGTGTAAAGAGATTGATGCGACCTGTACTTTCTCTAACCAGGCGTTTGACAGCCTGATCCCAAGCCTGAAATTCCGCCGCGTGGAAGCTGTGATGGCGGGGATGGATATCACCCCGGAGCGTGAAAAGCAGGTGCTGTTTACCACGCCGTACTATGACAACTCCGCACTGTTTGTGGGTCAGCAGGGTAAATACACCAGCGTTGATCAGCTGAAAGGCAAAAAAGTCGGCGTTCAGAACGGGACGACGCACCAGAAGTTCATTATGGATAAGCATCCGGAAATCACCACAGTTCCGTATGACAGCTACCAGAACGCAAAACTGGATCTGCAAAACGGTCGTATCGACGGCGTATTCGGTGACACCGCTGTGGTCACCGAATGGCTGAAAGATAACCCGAAACTGGCGGCAGTGGGCGACAAAGTGACCGACAAAGATTACTTCGGCACTGGCCTCGGCATTGCGGTACGTCAGGGCAACACTGAACTGCAGCAGAAATTCAACACTGCGCTGGAAAAAGTGAAGAAAGATGGCACTTACGAAACCATCTACAACAAATGGTTCCAGAAGTAATTCCTGATGAATGAATTTTTCCCTTTAGCAAGCGCCGCCGGGATGACCGTCGGCCTTGCCGTTTGTGCATTGATTGTCGGACTGGCGCTGGCGATGTTCTTTGCGGTATGGGAGTCAGCAAAATGGCGTCCTGTCGCGTGGGCGGGCTCGGCGCTGGTGACGATTCTGCGCGGCCTGCCAGAAATTCTGGTGGTGCTGTTTATCTATTTTGGCTCCTCGCAGTTACTGCTGACGCTTGCGGATGGCTTCACCATCAATCTTGGGTTCGTGCAGATCCCGGTGCAGATGGACATTGAGAACTTCGACGTTAGCCCGTTCCTTTGTGGTGTCATCGCTCTGTCACTGCTGTATGCCGCCTATGCCTCGCAAACGCTGCGCGGTGCATTAAAAGCGGTGCCAGTTGGCCAGTGGGAATCCGGTCAGGCGCTGGGGCTGTCGAAATCGGCTATTTTCTTTCGTCTGGTGATGCCACAGATGTGGCGTCATGCGTTGCCTGGCCTCGGTAACCAGTGGCTGGTGCTGCTGAAAGATACCGCGCTGGTCAGTTTGATAAGTGTGAATGACTTAATGCTACAAACCAAAAGCATCGCTACCCGTACCCAGGAACCATTTACCTGGTACATTGTGGCGGCGGCGATTTACCTGGTGATTACTCTATTGAGTCAGTACATTCTCAAACGCATTGACCTGCGCGCGACACGTTTTGAGCGGAGGCCCAGCTAATGTTTGAGTATTTACCCGAACTGATGAAAGGGCTGCACACCAGCCTGACGCTAACCGTTGCCTCGCTGATTGTGGCGCTGATTCTGGCGTTGATTTTTACCATTATCCTGACGCTGAAAACGCCGGTGCTGGTGTGGCTGGTGCGGGGTTATATCACGCTGTTCACCGGTACGCCGCTGCTGGTGCAGATCTTCCTGATTTATTACGGGCCGGGCCAATTCCCGACGTTGCAGGAGTATCCGGCACTGTGGCATCTCTTGTCAGAACCGTGGCTGTGTGCACTGATTGCGTTGTCGCTGAACAGTGCAGCGTATACCACGCAACTGTTTTACGGCGCGATCCGCGCGATCCCGGAAGGTCAATGGCAGTCCTGTAGCGCTCTGGGAATGAGCAAAAAAGACACGCTGGCGATCCTGCTGCCGTATGCCTTTAAACGCTCGCTCTCTTCGTATTCCAACGAAGTGGTGCTGGTGTTCAAAAGTACCTCTCTGGCATACACCATTACGTTGATGGAAGTGATGGGTTACAGCCAGTTGCTGTACGGACGCACCTACGATGTGATGGTATTTGGCGCGGCGGGGATTATTTACCTGATCGTTAACGGCCTGCTGACGCTGATGATGCGTTTGATCGAGCGTAAAGCGCTGGCGTTTGAGCGACGGAATTAATGTAGTTGCGTACGGTTTTGTAGGTCTGATAAGACGCGCCAGCGTCGCATCAGACACCTGCACAGAACCCACATAGTGCATAAATTCTTATAATGAAGACGGGCAACCCACTAAGTTGTCCGTCTTTTTTTATTCCAATTAAATTATTTAATCATATTTATTGCATATAAATTCAATTAATGGCATTGTTATCCCATGCCGCAGACACGGCCAAAAATCATAAGATTGACAGACGGGAGTTCCATCATGAAAAAGTTAGTTCTTGCCGCTTTACTTGCTTCCTTTACTTTCGGTGCTTCTGCCGCAGAGAAAATCAATTTTGGCGTATCAGCGACCTATCCTCCGTTCGAGTCGATGGATGCCAATAACCAGATTGTCGGCTTTGATATCGACCTGGCAAAAGCCTTGTGCAAACAAATGCAGGCAGAATGTACTTTTACTAATCACGCTTTCGACAGCCTGATCCCGTCACTGAAATTCAGAAAATATGACGCCGTTATCTCCGGTATGGATATCACGCCGGAGCGTAGCAAACAGGTATCGTTTACCACGCCCTACTATGAAAACTCAGCCGTCGTGATTGCCAAAAAAGATACCTACAAAACGTTTGCCGATCTGAAAGGTAAACGCATTGGGATGGAAAACGGCACCACGCACCAGAAATATATTCAGGATCAGCACCCGGAAGTGAAAACTGTCTCCTATGACAGTTATCAGAATGCCTTTATCGATCTGAAAAATGGTCGTATTGATGGGGTATTTGGTGACACAGCGGTGGTAAACGAATGGCTGAAAACCAATCCGCAACTGGGCGTTGCTACTGAAAAAGTGACCGATCCGCAATACTTCGGCACCGGCCTGGGTATCGCTGTACGTCCGGATAACAAAGCTCTGCTGGAAAAACTGAATAACGCGCTGGCAGCAATTAAAGCTGACGGTACATATCAGAAAATCAATGACCAGTGGTTCCCACAGTAATTGAGACTGATGACAAAAGTAAGATTGCCTGATGCGCTGCGCTTATCCGGCCCACATCAACTCTGCAATGTATTGATTTAGCATGATTTTGTAGGCCGGATAAGGCGTTCACGCCGCATCCGGCATGAACAAAGCGCACCTGATCAGCAATCTGAAGCCGCACCTGCGGCTTTTTTATTGCTTCACCAGCAGCGTCAGCACTTCATAGTGCGCGGTGTGCGGGAACATATCAAAAAGCTGTACCCGTTCAATGCGATAACCAGGCAGTTCGCGAATATCTTTCGCCATCGTTTGAGCATTACAGCTGGAGTAGATAATAAAACGCGGTGCCATCGTTGCGAGATAATCACACAGCGGTTTACCAATGCCGCGGCGCGGCGGGTTAACCAGCACCAGCTCCGGCACCTCTCCCTGAGCGGTGGCAAACTGAGTGGAATCCAGCGCCTGAAATTGCAGACGCGTTAAGCCCAGTTCAGAGGCTGACTGCTTCGCACAGGCAATGGCTTCTGGCGCAATTTCGATCCCGGTTAACTGCATGTCAGCCGTCGCGCAGTGTAAACCAAAGCCCCCCACGCCGCAGAACAGATCCCACATATGTTTGACCGGCAGCTGCCGTACCCAGTCGCGCGCGGTGGCATACAGCTGGCTGGCGACCGCCGGATTAGTCTGGAAGAAACTTTGCGGGCGGATCCACAGCGGCACATCGTTAAAACGCTCTGCCAGCGACTGTTGTTCCGTCAGGTAGATCTCCGTCTCCCCTTCCATAATCGCCATATGTACCGGCTGAATATTGACGGTAATAACTTTCAGCTGCGGTAGTTGTTCCTGTAACCACGGTAGCGCCTTACGCAGTTGCGCCAGTTTGGTTTCGGAACGCAACACAAAACGCAGCATCATGCCGCCATCGCTCTGACTTTCAGTCAGCAGAATGTATTTCAGTTCGCCACGTTTACGCGCCACGTTGTAGGGCGTTAACCCCGCACGGGCGATAAACGGTTTTAGCACCGCAAAAACGGGCGCAAATGAGGCAGGATAAAGCGGGCAATCGCAAAGATCTTCCGGCGTGCCGTCGCGATGCAGCATTCCGAGCAGTGGTTTTTCAACGCTGCCACTCACCACCATTTTGGCTTTATTACGAAACCCTTGTTCCGGGCCAGACATCGGCGCGCACCATTCCTCAACCGGAAAATCGGCCAGCAGATTCTTAAGATCGGCGGTTTTAGCGGAGAGTTGCTGTGGAATCGGCTGCGTTATCCACTGACAGGAACGACAGCGACCCGCGTCGTAAAGTGCGCACTGCATACATTGACCTTCACATCATCAGGGGCGACGATTATACACATTATTGCAACTGGAAGAACCGCCGACTGGTCGAGGGAACGAACAGCAGCATCAGGATGAGCATATCCGGCAACTTCTGCAGCATCAGGCTATGGAAGATTTCACGTTTTGATTCACCGGGAATGCTGAACAACTCCGGATAACCATAACCCAGCGAAGCAGCCCACAAATAACTGGCGGCCGTGATTTGTGTCAGCAGATACAGCCAGCGCGCCCAGCGACGCCCTTTCACCAGCGAAAACGCACACCAGATCTCAATAAAAACCAGCGCCAGACTGCTTAAAAAGACCAGCGTTAAACTCCAGGTTTGTACGCTGCGATGAATGAACTCGCCAATACCGCGCACGCCTAATGTATTGAAAATCATCAACACGTCGAGGCCACGGATCATAATAATGGCGAGCGCCGCCACCTGCACCAGCGCAGGCACATTCAGGCGAGCATGTGATGAAGATGTTTTCTTAAAAAATCCCAACGGTTCGTCTTCCATGAAAACAATGCCGCGACATGCGCGGCATTATGTAGCCAGGTTGGCAAATTTTAGTGTCTTCAGCCACGTCTTGCACGCTGGATATCACGTATCCGCTGCTTTTCTGCACGCGCCATCAGATACCAGGCGATAAATCCGACAATTCCGACCGCACCGAGAATTAACGTTGCAAGTGCGTTAATTTCTGGATTCACCCCCATCCGCACGCTGGAGAAGACCAGCATCGGTAACGTCGTGGCTCCCGGGCCGGAAACAAAGCTGGCAATCACCAGATCATCAAGCGACAAAGTAAAAGCCAGTAACCAGCCAGAAATAATCGCGGGCATGATCATCGGTAGCGTAATGACGAAAAACACTTTCAGCGGCATCGCACCGAGATCCATCGCCGCTTCTTCTATCGAGCGATCAAGTTCCCGCAGGCGCGACGAAATAACGACTGCCACATAAGCCGTACAGAAAGTAACATGCGCCAGCCAGATGGTGAGCATGCCGCGGTCCGCAGGCCAGCCAATGGCATGAGCAAGCGCGACGAACAACAACAACAGCGACAAGCCCGTGATGACATCTGGCATTACCAGCGGCGCGGTGATCATAAAGGCAAAACCATTTGATCCGCGAAACCTGCCAAAACGCACCAGCACCACCGCCGCAATCGTCCCGAGGATCGCCGCCGCCGTCGCCGCACAGGCCGCAATTGTCAGGCTTAAACCAACCGCACTCATCATTGCGTCATCGCGCAATAACTCACCGTACCAACGCGTTGACCAGCCCGCCCACACCGTCACCAGCTTCGAGCTGTTAAATGAATAGATAACCAGCATCAGCATTGGCGCATAAAGAAAGGTGAAGCCCAGCAGCAAAATCGCAATCCGCCAGGGCGAACGAACGACCGGTAAATTATTCATCCGTGTTCTCCCACACTTTTTTGCTGATACTTGTGGAACCACATAATAGGCACGATTAGCAGCAACAACATGATAATCGCCACTGCCGAGGCGACTGGCCAGTCACGGTTATTGAAGAACTCCTGCCACAGCACGCGCCCGATCATGATGCTATCCGGACCGCCGAGCAGTTCCGGGATCACAAACTCGCCCACGGCCGGGATAAACACCAGCATCGACCCGGCAATAATCCCACCTTTAGTCAGCGGCACGATCACAGTAAAGAACGTTTTCAGCGGTCGTGCACCGAGATCCAGCGCCGCTTCCACCAGCGAATAATCAATACGAATCAACGCGGTGTAGATCGGCAGCACCATAAACGGCACATAGGCGTAAACAATGCCAATATAGACCGCCAGGTTGGTATGCAGAATGGTCAGCGGTTGATCGATAACGCCCAGCCACAGCAGGAAGTTATTCAGCACACCATTGTTTTTTAATATTCCCATCCAGGCATAAACGCGGATCAGAAACGAGGTCCACGACGGCAGGATCACCAGCAGCAATAAGATATTGCGGGTCGAGGGTTTACTGTGCGCCACCGCCCACGCCAGCGGGTAGCCGATCAGTAAACAGCAAAATGTCGAAATCGCCGCCACCTGTAACGACTGGAGATAAGCATCGAAATAGAGCGGATCGTCGGTCAGTTGCAGGAAATTACCGAAATTAAGGGTGATGGACAGTTGCCCGTCAGCCCACTCCATCAGTTCGGTATAAGGCGGAATAGCTCGCGCCATCTCTGCAAGGCTTATTTTAAAGACAATCAGAAATGGCAGCAGGAATAGCAAAATTAACCAGATATACGGCAGCGCAATCACCAGTTTGCGCCCGTGCTTCATCTGCCACTGCGTAAGCCACTGTTTTAACCCGCCCGGCTGGACAGGAGGTTCAAGTGTACTCATCTTTGCTCCTTAAACCGTCAGCACCACACAACTGTCCACTTCCCAACATAAACGAACTTCATCACCCCAGGTCGGTAGCCCTTTGCGGTGACGATGCGCGTTTTGTAGCTGGGCGCTAATCATCTGCCCGCTTTTCAGACGAACGTGATACACCGAAAGATCGCCGAGATAGGCAATGTGTATCACCTCCCCCACCGCGAAGTTACAACCATTGGCGGGCGGCTCCTCGCAAAGCATGATTTTTTCCGGTCGCAGCGCCACATGTACCGGCACGTTATCGACCACTGACGCCAGCGGATCGACTTTCAGCGGATGGACCAGCCCCGGTGAATCGAGCAACAAGCCGTCTTCCTGACGCTCTTTTAGTAGCCCTTCAAAGACGTTGACTGAACCAATAAACTCGGCGCTATAGCGGGTAGTCGGATGCTCGTAAATCTCTTCCGGCTCGCCAATCTGAACAAATTTCCCGCGATTCATAATGGCGATACGCCCCGCCATGGTCATCGCCTCTTCCTGATCGTGAGTAACCATTACGCAGGTCACGCCGACACGCTCCAGAATATCCACCACTTCAAGCTGCATCCGGTCACGCAATTTTTTATCCAGCGCGCCCATCGGTTCGTCGAGCAGTAATAGTTTCGGGCGCTTGGCAAGGCTTCGGGCCAGGGCCACACGCTGGCGTTGGCCACCGGAAAGCTGATGCGGTTTGCGTTTGGCGAACTCCTGCATATGTACCAGTCCGAGCATCTCGTTGACCCGGCTGGCAATTTCCGCTTTTGGCAATTTGTCCTGCTTCAGGCCAAAGGCGATGTTCTGTTCCACGGTCATATGGGGAAACAACGCGTAAGACTGAAACATCATATTGATGGGGCGTAGATAAGGAGGAACCCGTGACAGGTCGACGCCATCAAGCATAATCTGCCCGGCAGAAGGTTGTTCAAAACCTGCCAGCATACGTAGCAGCGTGGATTTACCACAGCCGGATGCGCCCAGCAGCGCGAAGATTTCGCCTTTATAAATGGTCAGACTGACATCATCGACCGCATGTTGACCATCGTAGGATTTGGTCAAATTACGGATTTCTAATAGTGGTGTCAGCGACTTACGACTTTTCGCCTGCGGGCGAGGGATAGCGTCATTCACGGCTGCTCTCCGGCATTGAATGTGTGCAAGCGCACCATGATGGTGCGAATTGCCGGCGGGTGTGGTGCACCCGTCCGGCATCTACAACAGCAGATTATTTTCCGCTCTTCACTTTGGTCCAGGCGCGAGTGCGCACTCGATCTATTTTTGGATCCTGCACTTGTAGTGTGAACATTTTGGCGCGAACGTCCGCAGGCGGGTAAATTCCTGGGTTATCACGGACTTCCGCACTCACCAGCGGCGTGGCTGCTTTATTGGCGTTAGCATAGAACACATGGTCGGAGATATGCGCTACGACATCCGGACGCAGCAGGTAATTCAGGAACTGATACGCTTCGTCTTTATTTTTGGCATCCGCAGGCATGGCGAATACATCAAAGAATGCCATCGCCCCTTCTTTTGGAATCGAGAACGAGACATTCACGCCATTCTTCGCTTCCTTCGCGCGGTTTGACGCCTGCCACACATCACCCGCCCAGCCAATAGCGACGCAAATATCGCCGTTTGCCAGATCGTTAATGTATTGAGATGAATGGAAATAACGAATATTTGGACGCAGCTTTAACAGCAGATCGGTTGCCGGGCCAGTGTAATCATCCGCTTTGGTGCTGTTGGGATCTTTGCCGAGATAATTCAGCACGGTGGCAAACACTTCTTCCGGCGCATCGAGGAACGAGACTCCGCAGCTTTTCAGTTTTTCCAGATTTTCAGGTTTGAGGATCAAGTCCCAGCTATCGACTGGCGCGTTTTCGCCCAGTACCGCTTTGACTTTATCGACGTTGTAGCCAATTCCTGTGGTCGCCCACATATACGGCATGGCAAATTTATTGTTGGGATCGTGTTTTGCCACCAGCTTCAGCAGTTCTGGATCGAGATTCTTCCATTCTGGCAATTTGCTTTTATCCAACGGCTGGAATACACCAGCAGTCAACTGGCGTTCAAGAAAACTGGCTGATGGAACGACAAGATCAAAGCCGGTGCTCCCCGCCATTAACTTGCCTTCCAATACTTCGTTGGAATCGAAAACATCGTAGACGACTTTTATACCCGTCTCTTTTTCAAAATTTGCCACTGTATCTGGAGCGATATAATCAGACCAGTTATAGATGTGGAGTGTTTTTTGTTCAGCCGCGAGCGTGCCGACAGAGACGGCCATCAGAGCACCTGCAACCAGACCCGATAGCCATTTTTTATTTAAGGCGGTCATATCTCTTTCCTTCTGAAAGTTCGTTAACAAACGAACAAAAGTTGTCACACTGAAAGATATGCAATAAACGTGCATATTTTTTATCGGCGCGGCGCAAGAAAAGAGAACTCTCTCCCGGCCAGCATTGCTCGCTATATAAAAGCCTTGCAAGAATAACTTTAGCCAGGGTTTGAAACTATAGCTGTAATTAAAAAACAGTATTTAACAAATTTTTATGCGCATTTGCTCTATGTGATAAAGCAAATTCGGCATAAGACAAGTGAAAAAATCTTTAATGGAAGGTTAAATTTAGCAGGAAATATTATAATGCGCAGTCACTGCGGCAGCGACTGCGTGCTCAAAAAGAATTATCAGTGAAGGAAATAGTTTTCGGTAACGTTATTTTGCCCTTCATCGTCAGTCGGCAACAGCAGTTGATGGGCATTGGCTTCAAGGATGACCATCGAAATCTGCTCTTCACTCTGGCGTACGAACCATGCAAATTGTTCATAGGTTACGCCCTGCATAACGGATAAAGACTGGCAAACCACCAGCTTTGGCAGATTATCATCCTGCATATCAAGAAATGCTTTCACAGTCAGCGAACTGGCATTGATGGCCGACAAATCCGCCGCCAGCGGCAACACGGCTGAAGGTCTGACTTCCGCCATGGCAGAAAACAGGATCGTGTTATCAATCAGGTCGATTTTGGCATCAAAGACACCGTCGAAATTCTGCATATGCGGCAGATGTAGCGCCTGACAGTTATCACATTCAAAAAAACTCATCCCCAGGTCATCGAGCCATTGACGCAACGTATCCAGACCAGGAACGACCAGCGATGTCATAATTTTGTACAACCTCTTCCGATAAAAAGACTGGCACAGCTTACGCAAAAAGCGCAGGCAAAACCATGATCAGTCACGTTATTGCGACTAACCACCAGTTTTTAAGCAATATTCTGCCGTGGCGTGGCGCTCAATCCAGCGGATCATTTTACTCGCGATGTCGATACCGGTGGTTTTCTCTATTCCTTCCAGACCGGGCGACGCATTCACCTCCATCACTAACGGTCCGCGATTTGCACGCAGAATATCCACACCAGCAACATCCAGAGCCATCGTTCGCGCGGCTTTTATGGCAATTTCACGCTCCTGCGGGGTAATACTGGCAATGCTTGCCGCACCACCGCGATGCAAATTGGAGCGAAAATCGCCCTCTTTCGCCTGCCGTTCAATTGCCGCGACCACTTCATCGCCAACGACCAGACAACGGATATCACGGCCTTTTGCTTCTTTTATATATTCCTGCACCAGAATATGCGCATTAAGACCGCGAAAAGCGTCAATTACGCTTTCTGCTGCCTGACGCGTCTCCGCAAGCACCACTCCAATCCCCTGCGTGCCTTCGACCAACTTGACCACCAGCGGCGCACCACCGACCATCTCGATTAAGTCGCTGGTATCATCCGGCGAATGCGCCATACCTGTTACAGGCAGGTCAATGCCCTGTCGCGCTAACAGTTGCATGGAACGCAATTTGTCACGCGCACGGGCAATCGCGACCGATTCATTCAACGGATAGCTCCCCAGCATTTCGAACTGCCGTAGCGCCGCCGTCCCATAAAAGGTAATGGCGGTGCCAATGCGTGGGATCACCGCGTCAAAATGGGGTAGCTTGCGGCCTTTATAATGAATAGAAGACGCCGCAGGATTAATGTTCATATAGCAAGAAAGCGGATCGAGAATTTCAACCAGGTGACCACGCTGTATAGCGGCTTCACGCAGCCGCTTACACGAATAGAGCGTTCCATCCCGGGACAATATGGCAATTTTCACCCTGCACCTCTCTGTCAGACCTGGTCAAAAGCCCGCGTATCATACATCGGCGTTACGGTTTTAGCGCGTAGCCCAACCTTGTTTATGCAAATAATCGAGAATAAAAGGACGGCTTTCTTTAATGATTGTCCGACGAATATGGTCGCTCCAGGTATCCCGACGATTATTGCTGCCACGGGTGAGATAATATTCCGCCAGTTGCTCGTCATACTGCGCCAGAGCGTCTTTATCCAGCGGTTGATAGCTGTTTTCATGCACTACAATAGAGGCGGGTAAACGCGGCTTGAGATCCGGGTTATCCGCAGGCCAACCAAGACACAGACCAAACAACGGCAGAACATGCTTTGGTAACTTCAGCAGTTCTGTCACTGCTTCGATATTATTGCGCAGTCCACCAATATATACTCCGCCCAACCCCAGCGATTCCGCTGCAGTTAACGCATTTTGCGCCATCATCGCCGTATCAACGACACCGAGCAACAGTTGTTCCGCCAGGCCAAGTTGTGCATCCGGACAGATCTGTAAATGACGGTTAAAGTCGGCACAGAACACCCAGAACTCCGCCGCTTGCGCCACATGTTTTTGCCCCCCGGTCAGCGTTACCAGTTCTTCACGCAGCGTTCTATCGGTAATGCGAATAATGCTACTGCATTGCAAAAAACTGGAACTGGAAGTCGCTCGGGCGCTGTTGATAATCGCCTCACGCTGCGCCTCAGAAATGGGGTCATCAGTGAAATGGCGAATGGAGCGATGGCCACAAATAAGTTCAATGGTTGGCGTCATTATCTTTTTCTCTTTCTGAACGTGAAGATTCCAGTGGGCGGTTCATCAGTTGTGGGGCAAGCCGTTTTGCCACCTGAAGAATAACCACCACCGCAGCGGGAAGCATGAGCAAAACACCGAGAAAAATCATCAGAATTTGTATCTCTGGCGTCGAAAACGGCACCGGAAGCGAAAGGTAATGGCTTAACGACAGCAGCGCCGTCACCAGTAACATCATGCCGATGAATTCCAGTCTCAACACGCTTTTAGGTAATTTACCGATCGCGCGCATAGGCTTCCCTCTGCAAAGTGAATTGCTATTTTAAAACCTTTCGTTGCGTTGTGCTTAACAGTTATAGCTTTAAGCAATCAATGCAACAGGTTAAACCTACTTTCAGCAAATAAATTTTGGCGTAATCATGGCGGACATAAACAGATGAAGAGAGAAACAATGCAAACCGTTATTTTTGGTCGTCCGGGTTGCCCTTACTGCGTGCTAAAGAGTTGGCAGACAAACTGAGTAATGAACGCGATTACTTTGAATATCAGTATGTTGATATTCGTGCAGAAGGGATTAGCAAAGAAGATTTACAACAGAAAGCGGGTAAACCAGTAGAAACCGTACCGCAGATTTTTGTCGATCAGCAACACATCGGCGGCTATACCGATTTTGCTGCCTGGGTGAAAGAGAATCTTGAAGCCTGATTGCCAGATAAGCCCTCTCTGTTTGAGGGCTTTATTGATTTTTTCTGTGCTGTGACTTGAACAAACTACTAATAAACAAGAAACACAACGCCCCCAACGCACACCAGAAGACGGCGCTCAATAACCACGCCAGCTCTTGCCAGAATGAGCGTGTTGGTGAAAAAAACAGACGCATAATTAACATAGAACACGGTGCCGCCAGCATTGCGCCAAACAGCGGTTTAAGGACTTCTCTACGCTGCGAAAAAAAGCTGGCAACCGCCCCAGGAAGAATGAAAAACAGCAAGCCGATTTCAGGATGCCCGGCAGCCCGAAAAGCGCCTTTCATTTGCGTCGCCAGGAACAGGCACACTACAATGAAGAGGACAAAACAGCAGATTGCCCCCGCCCAACGTTGTTTATGTTTCACTCGCTCCTCCTGACACTGCCTCTATCGAACACATTTTCGCCACTATGGCGTTCAGTAAGATAAAGCCGCTTCGCATTCCATGCTAATATAGGCCAACGCAATTTTTATAGCCGTTGGTACTTAATGTGATTACACTAGTAAAATATATTGTTTCTTTACTATTGCTTATGTGCGCTGAATGAATCCGCGCCCTGATTTCAGGTAAAAACATTATCTTAAATTACCATTTCTTTCAACAGCTTACTCGTAAACAAGAAGTTAGTCTCCGTGAATATAAACGTCGCCGAATTGTTAAATGGGAATTACATTCTGTTATTATTTGTAGTCCTTGCGCTTGGACTATGTCTAGGAAAATTACGACTTGGTTCAATCCAACTGGGTAATTCCATTGGCGTTTTAGTCGTCTCGTTACTATTAGGGCAACAACATTTCAGCATTAACACCGACGCGCTTAATCTTGGCTTTATGTTGTTTATTTTCTGCGTCGGGGTCGAAGCTGGACCCAACTTTTTTTCCATTTTTTTCCGCGATGGGAAAAATTACCTAATGTTAGCTCTGGTGATGGTTAGCAGTGCGCTGGCGATCGCCTTAGGGTTGGGTAAGCTGTTTGGCTGGGATATCGGTCTGACGGCCGGTATGTTGGCTGGCTCCATGACATCGACACCGGTTCTGGTCGGTGCTGGCGACACATTACGCCATTCCGGTATGGAAAGCGGACAGCTCTCCACAGCACTGGATAATCTAAGCCTTGGGTATGCGTTAACTTATTTAATTGGCCTGGTGAGTTTAATTGTCGGTGCACGTTATTTACCGAAGTTGCAACATCAGGATTTACAGACCAGCGCCCAACAAATCGCTCGCGAACGTGGCCTGGACACCGATGCCAGCCGAAAAGTTTATTTGCCGGTGATCCGCGCCTACCGTGTCGGTCCGGAGCTGGTGGCCTGGACCGACGGCAAAAATCTGCGTGAATTGGGTATTTATCGTCAAACTGGTTGCTACATTGAACGTATTCGTCGTAACGGGATTCTGGCAAATCCGGATGGCGACGCCGTGCTGCAAATGGGCGATGAGATAGCGTTAGTGGGATATCCAGACGCCCACGCCCGCCTCGATCCCAGCTTCCGTAACGGTAAAGAAGTTTTTGATCGTGACCTTCTCGACATGCGTATCGTCACTGAAGAGGTCGTCGTCAAAAACCATAACGCGGTAGGTAAACGTCTGGCACAACTGAAGTTGACCGATCACGGTTGCTTCCTTAACCGCGTCATCCGCAGCCAGATTGAGATGCCAATTGATGACAACGTTGTGCTTAATAAAGGTGATGTTTTACAGGTGAGCGGCGATGCCCGTCGCGTGAAAACCATTGCTGACCGCATCGGCTTTATCTCGATTCACAGCCAGGTCACAGACCTGCTGGCATTCTGCGCGTTCTTTGTTATTGGCCTGATGATCGGGATGATCACCTTCCAGTTCAGTACATTTAGCTTCGGCATGGGTAACGCTGCTGGCTTGTTATTCGCCGGCATTATGTTGGGCTTTATGCGCGCTAACCACCCGACCTTCGGTTACATTCCGCAGGGGGCGTTAAGCATGGTGAAAGAGTTCGGCTTGATGGTGTTTATGGCAGGCGTTGGTTTAAGCGCCGGTAGCGGCATTAATAACGGCCTGGGCGCGATCGGTGGTCAGATGTTAATTGCCGGATTGATTGTCAGTCTGGTGCCGGTGGTTATCTGCTTCCTGTTCGGCGCTTATGTACTGCGTATGAACCGCGCACTCCTGTTCGGCGCGATGATGGGCGCGCGTACTTGTGCTCCGGCAATGGAGATCATCAGCGACACCGCACGCAGTAACATCCCAGCCTTAGGTTATGCGGGTACTTATGCAATAGCTAACGTACTGCTAACGCTGGCCGGGACAATCATTGTCATGGTATGGCCAGGACTCGGATAAAACTGAAGTTGCCCTGAAAATGAAATTTTTTTGTACAATCGGCGAACTTTTCTTTAGGGCATCAGTCTTAATTAGTGCCACTGCTTTTCTTTGATGTCCCCATTTTGTGGAGCCCATCAACCCCGCCATTTTGGTTCAAGGTTGATGGGTTTTTTGTTGCCTGAAATTTATCTCCTGCCCCGCCACTCGTGCCACCATCCGTAAAATCTCCTCGCGCGATAGCGGCTTACGGTCAGTGACAAAATGCAGCGTCATCCCTTCAATAAAAGCATCCAGAGCCCGGGCCGTTCCAGGTTCAAACCATTGTTCGAGTGTTTGCTGACTGCGCTGCATCCAGTTTTGCATCACTGTTTTTAATAACGGTTTTCGACTGGCCAGCGCGTAGAGTTGATACATCAGTTCCATGTTGTCCGGCGTTGCAACCTGCGAGCTGTAGATCATTTCTGTGATGGCCTGGCAGGCACTGGGGGCATCTCTGACATCGAGAAAAAATGCCTGATATTGCCGTGACATAGTCTGCGTAAAGCTACTGAACGCCTCCAGTAATAGCTCATCAATTCCTGAAAAATAGTAGGTCATCGACCCTAACGGTACCCCGGCAAGGGTAGCTATTTTACGGTGCGTCACGGCATGTATTCCGTAAAGTTTCACCGCCTCGAGAGTGGCCTGGATGATTTTTTCTCGCCGTTGTGGATCGTTAGCGCGACGCATGTCATTTCCTCTCTCTGCAATTGTGTACAAATGTACACAACCTTGCTAAGGTTGTCTTCTCTCTTCTTTTTTTGACGTGATCTATGACAGTAAATTCTTCACGTAATGCCTTGAAACGCCGTACCTGGGCGCTGTTCATGTTCTTCTTTTTGCCGGGCCTTCTAATGGCTTCCTGGGCAACCAGAACGCCCGCTATCCGCGACATTCTTTCTGTCTCTATCGCCGAAATGGGCGGAGTGCTCTTTGGTCTGTCAATCGGTTCGATGAGCGGCATTCTCTCCTCGGCGTGGTTAGTAAAACGCTTTGGGACGCGTAATGTCATCCTGGTCACGATGTCCTGCGCATTGATCGGGATGATGATATTAAGTCTGGCGCTCTGGCTGACATCTCCTGTGCTCTTTGCCGTTGGTCTTGGCGTTTTTGGCGCCAGTTTTGGTTCCGCAGAAGTGGCGATAAACGTTGAAGGTGCTGCCGTTGAGAGAGAAATGAATAAAACGGTTTTGCCGATGATGCATGGCTTCTACAGTCTCGGTACGCTGGCGGGGGCTGGTGTAGGGATGGCGCTGACGGCCTTTGGCATTCCGGCAACTGTTCACATTTTGCTGGCGGCGCTGGTGGGCATCGCGCCTATTTATATCGCTATTCAGGCAATCCCTGACGGTACGGGAAAAAATGCTGCCGATGGCACGCAGCATAGTGAAAAAGGGGTTCCTTTTTATCGCGATATTCAGTTGCTATTAATTGGTGTCGTGGTGCTGGCAATGGCTTTTGCAGAAGGTTCTGCCAACGACTGGTTACCCTTATTAATGGTTGATGGTCACGGTTTTAGCCCTACTTCCGGCTCGCTGATTTATGCCGGTTTTACCCTGGGGATGACCGTTGGACGTTTTACCGGCGGCTGGTTTATTGATCGCTACAGCCGCGTTGCCGTGGTACGTGCCAGTGCACTAATGGGTGCGTTGGGTATCGGGCTAATTATTTTTGTTGATAGCGCCTGGGTCGCCGGAGTGTCTGTTGTACTTTGGGGACTGGGTGCCTCGCTGGGCTTCCCGCTGACCATTTCAGCCGCCAGTGATACCGGCCCCGATGCGCCAACCCGTGTCAGCGTAGTGGCCACGACCGGTTATCTGGCTTTCCTCGTCGGGCCGCCGCTGCTGGGCTATCTCGGCGAACATTATGGATTACGTAGTGCAATGCTGGTTGTACTGGCGCTGGTTATTCTCGCGGCTATCGTCGCAAAAGCCGTCGCCAAACCCAATACAAAAACGCAGACTGCGATGGAGAATAGTTGATGGGCATTAAATTAATTGCGGTAGACATGGACGGTACTTTCTTAAGCGATCAAAAAACCTATAACCGCGAGCGGTTTATGGCCCAATATCAGCAGATGAAAGCACAAGGTATTCGCTTTGTGGTTGCCAGCGGGAATCAATATTATCAGTTGATCTCATTCTTCCCCGAAATTGCCGATGAAATTGCTTTTGTGGCGGAAAATGGCGGCTGGGTAGTGAGCGAAGGCAAAGATGTTTTTAATGGTGAGCTATCGAAAGATGCTTTTGCCACTGTCGTGGCGCATTTGCTGACGCGCCCGGAAGTGGAGATTATTGCCTGCGGTAAAAATAGCGCCTATACCCTCAAAAAATATGACGATGCCATGAAAACTGTGGCGGAAATGTATTATCACCGTCTGGAATACGTCGATAACTTTGACAACTTAGAAGATATCTTCTTCAAGTTTGGCCTGAATCTTTCCGATGAACTGATTCCACAAGTGCAGAAAGCATTACATGAAGCCATCGGCGATATTATGGTGCCAGTGCATACCGGCAACGGCAGCATCGATTTAATCATCCCCGGCGTGCATAAAGCCAATGGTCTGCGTCAACTCCAGAAATTATGGGGAATAGACGACAGCGAAGTCGTGGTCTTTGGTGATGGCGGTAATGATATTGAGATGCTGCGTCAGGCAGGGTACAGCTTCGCAATGGAAAATGCCGGCAGCGCGGTTGTTGCAGCGGCGAAATATCGTGCAGGTTCCAATAACCGTGAAGGCGTACTGGACGTGATTGATAAAGTTCTTAAACACGAAGCGCCATTTAATCAATAAAACGGCAGCACGCCCGGCAACACAACGCCTGAATGAAGGCTGCATAATTCGCAGAAATTAACCCACCGAATTATTTCAGGCGAAATGATTATGAAGAATTATGTTTTGCTGGGCGCGTTTCTCATGAGCTTTGCCGGTGCAACGATGGCGCAAAGCGTTACCGTCGATGTGCCGAGTGGATACAAAGTGGTAGTGGTCCCTGATTCTGTCAGCGTTCCACAAGCAGTCAGTGTCGCTACTGTGCCGCAAACCGTCTATGTGGCTCCGACTCCTGCTCCAGCTTACCGTCCACATCCGTATGTTCGTCACCTTGCCAGCGTTGGCGAAGGGATGGTTATCGAACATCAGATCGATGACCATCACCATTAATTCGAAAATGCCTGATTGCGTTGTGCAATCAGGCATTTTTTTACCCTTCGTGTGAATTTCCTACCTGTTTATCTTTTAAAAAGATAAACATCAGCAGCAGCCACAAAATTCCGTTGGCAAGGTTGAAGAGATTAAACAGACCGTTGCCGCCGTTCAGGTACGCGTGTTTACTGATCTCAATACCGACAGTGAAAATCAGCATTTGCAACATCCCCATCGCCGCCGAGACAGTACCTTTACTCATATCGCTGGCAAACAGGGTTAATCGCACCAGTCCCGCATTCGCCAGACCAATACCAAAAGCATAAATACTTAACCCTGCGGTCATCCACAAATACGCATGCGATGAGATGACCGTTGCCGCAGCGGCGACCAACAGACCAATCATAATCGGCCAACCGCCCATAATGATCAGCGAACGTACGGTGCGACGCGAGGTCAGTCGCGCCAGCAGTAGGTTCCCCGCAATTAATGCGCCGAAAATGGGAACTTGCAGCAAACCATATTCATAGCTGCTCAACTGCTCGCCGGTTATGATAATAATCGGCGACTGGGCAATCCACGCCAGCAACGGCAGACTAACAAACCCCAGTGCCAGCGCCCCCGCAACAAAGCGACCATTCTTCAGCACCAGCTTGTAGTCACGCCCGAGCTCTTTCAGCGACAGTTTCTCGCCTATACGCGTGGCGGTTTCTGGCATGGCACGTTGCAGGCCGAAGAAGGAGATCGTTGCCAATGCGGCAAATAATACAAACATCCCTTCCCAGGGCAGCACATGGATCCACGCCGCGCCCACCAACGGGCCGAGTAGCGGAGCAATCAGCGCCACGTTCGCCATCAGCGCGGTGATCTTGATACAAACCGCCTCTTCGAAGGATTCCTGAATTGCGGCGTAACCTACAGCGCCAATGAAACAGAGGCTTATGCCCTGCAAGAAGCGCAACAGCGTGAATTGTTCAATGTTTTGCGCCAGTAATATCGCCAGACAAGTGATGATAAACCACACTACGCCCGCCAGCATCACCGGACGGCGACCAATACGATCCGACAATGGCCCCAGCAGCCACTGTAAAAACATCCCACCCGCAAGGTACGCGGTCATCGAGGTAGGAACCCAATCAATGCCCGCCTGGTACTGTTCAACCACGGCCAACATACCGGGCTGAATCATATCGTTACCGATATAGGTTGAGAATTCGTAGAGCACCAGACAGAGAGGGAAAAGTAATGCCTGACGTCCAAGTCTGGTACCATTAGCTAATCTATTTTGCATGCAATTTCTTCGCCAATAATAATCGCGCAAAGTTTAATAAAAGCGCGGCTAACGAGAAAGCAATTTTTGCCCCTTAAGCACATTCTTACATTAATCGGCGATTAGACTCTCTTTTTTAAGCTTTATTTAACTACCGCGCGTTACCATTACTTCACATAATACGGGCCGCTTATGAGAAATAAGACGATGCCGCTTTACCCTGTTTAACATGCACCTTATTCTCACCGCCTTGCCTGACGGCTCCCCATTAAACACCTTATGAGTCTGGAAGTTATGCTGGAAAATCTCAATTACTCATTATTCTCTCTAATTAATGCCACGCCAGATTCTTCTCCGTGGATGATCTCGTTGGCGATTTTTATTGCCAAAGATTTGATCACCGTGGTGCCGCTACTGGCCGGGGTACTTTGGCTGTGGGGACGTACGGCGCAACGGCAGATAGTGATAAAAATAGCGATCGCACTGGCTGTAAGTCTGTTTGTTTCCTGGGGGATGGGTCATTTATTTCCGCATGACCGCCCGTTTGTCGAGAATATCGGCTATAACTTCCTGCACCATGCGGCGGATGACTCTTTCCCGAGCGATCACGGCACAGTGATCTTCACCTTCGCTCTGGCATTTTTAATCTGGCATCGTTTGTGGTCCGGATCGCTTCTCATGGTGCTGGCCGTAATTATTGCCTGGTCGCGGGTCTACCTTGGCGTCCACTGGCCACTGGATATGCTTGGTGGATTGTTAGCGGGAATGATTGGTTGCCTTAGCGCGCAGATTATCTGGCAAGCTGCGGGGGCGATGCTCTACCAGCGACTGCAATCGTGGTATCGCTTCTGTTTCGCCTTACCGATCCGTAAAGGCTGGGTACGTGGCTGATTTCGGATAAAACGTGTAATATCAGGCGGCTCGCTTCAATAACTATTCAGAGGGAATATGGAAACACGTCGCGAAGAGCGCATCGGGCAATTACTCCAGGAATTAAAACGCAGCGATAAGTTACATCTGAAGGACGCCGCCGCCCTACTTGGGGTTTCAGAGATGACGATTCGTCGCGACCTGAATAACAACAGCGCCCCCGTCGTATTACTCGGCGGCTATATCGTTCTCGAACCACGCAGCGCCAGCCATTACCTGCTAAGCGACCAAAAATCCCGTCTGGTGGAAGAAAAACGCCGCGCTGCGAAACTGGCCGCGACGTTGGTAGAACCCGGTCAGACCCTCTTTTTTGACTGCGGCACCACTACGCCCTGGATTATTGAAGCGATTGATAATGAAATCCCTTTCACCGCCGTTTGTTATTCACTAAATACCTTTCTGGCGCTGCAAGAGAAACCACATTGCCGGGCGTTTCTTAGTGGTGGAGAATTTCACGCCAGCAACGCCATCTTCAAACCTATCGATTTTCAACAAACGCTGAATAATTTTTGTCCGGATATCGCTTTTTATTCCGCTGCGGGTGTACATATCAAAAAAGGCGCAACCTGTTTTAATCTTGAAGAGTTGCCGGTAAAACACTGGGCTATGTCGATGGCGCAAAAGCATGTGCTGGTTGTCGACCACAGTAAGTTTGGTAAGGTACGTCCGGCACGCATGGGCGACCTGAAACGCTTTGATATCGTAGTAAGCGATCGTAGTCCGGAAGATGAGTATGTGAAGTTCGCGCAAACGCAGCGTATTAAGTTAATGTATTAATTAAGCATCACCGGATGACGTCAACGCGTCATCCGGTCATCTAAAGATTAAGAGAACCAGCTACCAAACCACTGATGGAATTTCATCATCACGAAATCCCACATCCGACCAAAGAATCCCCCCTCTTCCACATTCTCCATTACGATCAGCGGACGCTGTTCAATAGATTTACCGTTAAGCTGGAAATCAATGGTTCCGACGACCTGGCCTTTTTTCAGCGGTGCGGTGAGCTGCGGTTCGGTTAATGTATAACTGGCTTTCAGGTTTTTCAGTTGTCCACGCGGAATAGTCACCGATCCGCCTTCGCCAGCACCGAGATTCACTTCACTCTTATCGCCAAACCAGACTCGCTGGGTCACAAAGGTGGCATCAGGCTTAATTGGTGTCACGGTTTCAAAGAAACGGAAGCCCCAGGTGAGCAACTTTTCGGACTCATTAAAACGGATACGATCGGTTTTCGCTCCCAGTACCACAGAGATCAAACGCATGTCGCCCTGGGTCGCGGAGGCCACCAGGTTGTAACCGGCTCCTGCCGTAGTACCGGTCTTCATGCCATCGACATTGACATTACTACTCCACAGCAGACGGTTACGGTTAGGCTGGCGAATCTTGTTGAAGGTAAATTCCTTCTCTTTATGAATGGCGTACTCTTCCGGTACATCGTGGATTAACGCTTTGCCCAGCAAGGCCATATCGCGTGCGGTACTGAACTGCCCCGGTGCGTCGAGGCCGTGCACCGTCTGGAAGGTGGTGTTGGTCAGGCCCAATTTTTTAGCATAACCATTCATCAAGCCAATAAATGACTCCTGACTGCCCGCGACGTAATCTGCCAGCGCAATACAGGCGTCATTACCGGACTGAATAATCACGCCTTTGTTTAAATCAGCCACCGAAACCTGATCGCCCGGTTTGAGGAACATCACCGATGAACCGCGCAGCGCCGGATTCCCCGTCGCCCAGGCATCTTTACCGACCGTCACCATATCGGTGAGTTTAATCTTATCGGCCTTGAGCGCCTGCCCAACCACATAGCTGGTCATGATTTTGGTCAGACTGGCTGGGTCCAGTTTCTCATCCGCATTACCTTCAGCCAGCACTTTTCCGCTGGCGTAATCCATTAAAATCCATGCACGCGCATCCACGCTCGGCGCGTCAACGGTTTGTTCCGCCGCGAATGCCATTGGGGCAAAAAGGAATAAAAATGCAGAACCCGCTGCAAGACCACGAAGGAGAGAGGAGTATTGCGTCATAAATGCCACCCGAGTATCCATTCAAAAAAAATACGTTATATCGCCGTATGATAAGTTCGGTGATTAATAACGCACACACAAACTTAAAGAAACCGTAAGTTGGTAAAGTTTTTAAAGTTTATGCAATATCCTGCCGCTTCGCTGCTTCTGGCGTCATTTTTTTACCAACTGTTGCTTAAAAGTTAACTTTACTCCACCATCAGAGTCCTGTTCAGCCTGTGGCTGCCTGTGTAAAAAGGGGTGAGTATGATTACGCTGTGGGGTCGGAATAATTCAACCAACGTAAAAAAAGTGTTGCTGACGCTCGAAGAACTGGATCTGCCTTATGAGCAAATTCTCGCGGGCCGTGAGTTTGGAGTAAACCATGACGCCGACTTTCTGGCGATGAATCCCAACGGGCTGGTGCCGCTGTTGCGCGACGACGAAAGTCATTTAATTCTCTGGGAATCGAACGCCATTGTCCGCTACCTGGCAGCACAGTACGGGCAAAACCGCTTGTGGATCGACTCGCCAGCACGTCGTGCAGAAGCGGAAAAATGGATGGACTGGGCAAACCAGACGCTCAGTAATGCCCATCGCGGGATCCTGATGGGATTGGTCAGAACACCGCCTGAAGAACGCGACCAGGCCGCCATTGATGCCAGTTGCAAGGAATGCGACGCTCTGTTTGCCCTTCTTGATGCTGAACTGGCAAAAGTGAAATGGTTCTCTGGTGATAAATTTGGCGTGGGTGATATCGCTATTGCACCGTTTATCTACAATTTGTTTAACGTCGGTCTGACCTGGACACCGCGTCCAAATCTGGAACGCTGGTATCAACAGCTCACTGAACGCCCCGCAGTGCGTAAAGTGGTGATGATTCCCGTTAGCT
Organism: Escherichia sp. E4702; assembly: GCF_963883545.1. Lineage (NCBI taxonomy): Bacteria > Pseudomonadati > Pseudomonadota > Gammaproteobacteria > Enterobacterales > Enterobacteriaceae > Escherichia > Escherichia sp. E4702. The sequence continues at coordinate 45,921 of NZ_CAWORF010000019.1, forward strand.
AATTATTACGTGGACTTACTTTCAGTAATTCGCCATTGGACTCGTCGGTCAATACGTACAAATAACCGTCGGGCCCAGTGCGAACATCACGAATTCGCTGCCCTCTGTCCGTTAATATGCGGCCATCTTCTGTCACTTTGTCGCCGTTGACGCTCATCACGATGACATCTTTGTCTTTTAACGCGCCAATAAATAATTTTTGCTGCCACTGGGGGAATTTGTCGCTGTTATAGAAGGCCATACCGCTCACGGCAGGCGAATCTTTCCAGTAGAAAATCGGTTGTTCGGTTCCGGCAACGATTTCCCCTTTCGCTTCCGGTATCTTAAAGCCCGAATAGTTGATTCCCCAGGTTGCCAGCGGCCAGCCGTAGTTTTTGCCTTTTTGCGGGATATTAATTTCATCACCACCGCGCGGGCCATGTTCATTCAGCCACAGCGCATTGCTCCACGGATTCATCGCCATCCCTTGCGGATTACGAATGCCGTAAGACCAGATCTCAGCGCGCGCACCGGATTCCTTTGCAAAAGGATTATCATCCGGGATCTCGCCCTGGTCGGTCAGACGCACCAGTTTGCCCTGTAATTTATCCAGATCCTGCGCCGTCGGGCGCTGATTGTTTTCCCCCAGACCAATAAACAAATAACCTTTGCCGTCAAACACCAACCGTCCACCAAAATGGTTACCGGTAGAAAGCTTAGGCATCTGACGAAAAACAGTGCGGAAATCCGTTATTTTTGTCAGATCATCGCTCAAACGGCCATAACCTACGGCAGTACCGGCTTTGTCATCATCTCCCTGTTCTGAATAACTTAACCAGATGCGGCGAGACTGGGCAAAATCAGGCGCTAAAGCTACATCCAACAAGCCTCCCTGCCCGTGCGCCCAGACTTCCGGCACACCAGCCAGCGGCGCAGATAATCCTTTTCCTTCTTGCCAGTGGCGTAACTCGCCACCACGCAGCGTGATTAACATACCGTGATTATCGGGTAAAAAGGCCAGCGCCCAGGGATGGTCGAGTTTGTCTTGCAATACTTCGACATTTACCGTTGCAGGTGCCGCCCAGAGAGCGGAAGAAACACAGAAAAGGGTCACAAGGAAAAGAGATTGTCGATGCATAACGCCTCCGGATTGACTCTGGCTTAAAGCGTAGTCAGTCAAAAGCGCAACAAATGCATTTTTACATAAACTTAAACATGAAGGGGGAGATGCATTCTCCCCCTTAGTTTTCAGGCCTGCTCAAGCATGGTGTGCTTTTCAAGGCTCTGGATACTCAGCGTTAAGCTCATCAGACAATTTTCAAGCTTATCGGCGTTGACGGTAATAACAGTCGGGCAATCATGATGCCCGCTCATCAAACATACTGCGGCTGTCGCTAATGCTTCTTCAGCGTGATGAAGAGCACCCCACTCTTCCTGATCCAGATGAAGATTCAACCGCAGCGATTTATCGTGCAATTCGCGATGCAGTTTAAAAAAGTTATCTCGTAGATGATTGCTTTCGCTGACGGACATGTATCCTTTGGCCTTCCTCAGATGCACGTATGCAGCGAGGTCAACTTGTGCGTCTTTCAACCGGTTCAGCAGGTCGCTTCGCTGTCTGTCAACGAACATACTTCGATCCTCCTCTTTCCAGCCTTATTGCAATTAAATAGTATGGCCATTTTTTGAGCAAAATGCTGTCAAGGATCAATACTTCACATCTTATTAATAAGAATTTACATTATTTCTCTTTCCAGTACCTCACATCCCCACGGCGCCAGTTCTAATTGTTGTGAACAAGCCTTGCCCGTTTCCGCCACTCGCCACGCTCCAGGAAGCACAACATTTTGTACATGAGCAGTGTAATTTTGTACAAAAACCCATTCCTGATCGCCGTCTGCCCGACGCGTTGCAATAACGCCAGCAGGAAGTTCAGTAGCAAGTGCTTTTGGGAGATGAAGTGTGTTGATCAACATCGCGGCAAACGCTTGATGAAATGACGCATCATTACGCGAAGCCACATAAAAAGCACGACCTTGTCCGACGTGATTTACCGTTAACGCAGGTGTACCCGCATAAAAATCCTCACCATAGCGCGCCAGAACCTGAGCACCTTCGGCGTGAATAACCGAACATAATTCCCGTGCCTGCCATTGCCCCTGCAGTCCATACGCATTCGGCTCGCAGATAACGTCGTTATGCTGATAATCATTAAGACTATCAATCTCTTCAGCCCATACGCCCATCAGGTCACGCAACGGGCCAGGGAACCCACCCAGGTGACATAAATCGGTTTCATTGACAATCCCGGACCAGTAAGTGGTGACAAAATTGCCACCAGCTTCGACATAGGCACGAGCACGAGCAGCAAATCCATCGCGAACCATATAGAGCATTGGGGCGATAACTAACTGATAACCCGTAAGATCACAATCAGCATTGATAATATCGACCGCCACGCCCTGCTCCCAGAAAGGTCGGTAATGCTCCACTACCGTTTGTTCGTAGTGGATACCGCAATTGCGCGGCCCGGCAGCATCATTGACCGCCCAGCGGTTCTCCCAGTCGAAAATAATGGCAACTTTTGCCTGCGTTTTCGTCCCAACCAATTGTTTAAGATGAGCCAGCCGTTGCCCCAGTTGTATGACTTCGCGCCCGGTACGCGTCTCCAGATGACCGACGTGATCAACCACCGCGCCATGAAACTTCTCCACGGCACCACGACTCTTACGCCACTGAAAATAGTGCACGCCGTCTGCGCCGTGAGCGACGGCCTGTAAGGAAGAAAGAATATTCATTCCCGGCTTTTTCAATTTGCTGGTTGGCTGCCAGCTTGTCTGACTGGGCGTGGATTCCATCAGAATAAACGGTTTATTTTTCAAGGTACGCATCAGGTCGTGATACATCGCTGTTTTACAGGCTACGGCGCGTTCATCTTCCTGTTTGTGCCACATGGGGTAGCTATCCCAACTCACAAAATCAACCACTTCGGCTAATGTCCAGTAGTTGTAGTCATTGAAATACCACATAAAATTGGTCGTCGCAGGTAAATCGGGGCGTTCAGCTTTTAACGGCGCGATTTCCATTTGATAGAACTCTTTTACCTGCGATGTGACAAAGCGCCGCCAGTCAAGATTCAAACCGTGGTTGGACATTTCACCTATTGGGGAAGGAGATTCAATTTGTGACCAGTCAGTGTATGTATGGCTCCAGAAGCCAGTCCACCATGCCTGATTAAGCGCCTCAAGAGTGGCGTAACGCGTCTGCAACCAACGGCGAAACGCCTGCTGGCATCCATTACAATGACACTCTCCGCCATACTCATTACTGATATGCCATCCCAGAACCGCCGGATGATTGGCGTATCGCTGCGCCAGATTACGGTTAATTTGCGTCACTTTATCTTTATACACTGGCGAAGAAAGGCAGTGATTATGGCGACCACCGTGAAGCATTTTCTCGCGTGAGGCGCTAACTCTCAGAACCTCCGGATAACGAGCAGCAAGCCAGGCGGGTTTGGCTCCGCTTGGTGTTGCGAGGAAGACAGAGATCCCACCAGCATGAAGTTTATCCAGCACCTCATCCAGCCAGTCAAAGCGATACTCACCCTCTGTGGGTTCCAGTATTGACCAGCTAAAAATGCCCACCGACATGGTGTTACAACCAGCCTGTTGCATCATGGCGATATCTTTCTCCAGAATCCCAGGGACATGTAACCATTGCTCCGGATTGTAATCAGCTCCATGAAGTAACCATGGGGCTCTGGGGATGATCGGTGGGTACTTGTCCATGCTGACTCCTGAATTGTTTTAAACAGACAAAAAATGTTATTCGTTCACAATACTGTCATCTAGTAATTTATTGCTTCGTTATGCAAGGAATGTCCGGCAGGAATGTGATCAAGTACGCGTTTTTCCCTTCAAACAGGTTCGTCGGTTCAGCTTACCGGCACTGAGACAGGTGAGCGTGATACGTATGACATTCACTGCGGTATACTGTGACAAATCTTTTAGCCGGGGCGAATATGAAAACCAAAGCTGCAACCCTTGCCGATGTTGCTCGTCATGCCAATGTTTCTTATCAGACAGTGTCGAGGGTGCTTAACAATTCAGCGAACGTGTCTGCTAAAACACGTCAAAAAATTGAACAAGCCATTGCCGAACTTAAGTACGTTCCAAACCGCGTAGCTCAACAGTTGGTAGGGAAAGAGAGCAAAACGGTCGGGTTGGTTACAACTTCACTTGCCCTGCATGCCCCCTCGCAAATTGCGGCAGCAGTGAAAAAATATGCCGGAGAACAGGGATATCAGGTGCTGATATCCATGATTGACGATGTTGATATTAAAGGTATTCAGGCTGCAATTAATGAATTAAAAGCACAACGGGTAACAAAGATTATTATCAACGCACCGCTGGAAACGGCATTGGCTGAAACACTGGTTGCTGAAAACAGCGATGTATTGTGTTTGTTTCTCGACGTGGACCCTTATAGCCCGGTATTTAACGTCACTTTTAATCCCGCAGAAGGTGCACGCGCCAGCGTGAAACATCTTTACGATTTGGGGCATCGTCAATTTTGCTTGATCTCTGGCCCTGAAAATTCAGTACCAGCGCGGCTACGACTCAATACCTGGCGCGACACCCTCGCTTCACTCCAACTGACGCCGCTGGCCATTCATTACGGTCATTGGGACGCTCAAAGCGGCTATCTGGCGACGTTACAGATGCTACGTGAAACACCACAGGCGACCGCTCTTCTGATCGCCAATGATCAGATGGCATTGGGGGCATTAAGCGCCTTACATCAACAAAAACGTAAAATCCCACAAGATATTTCTGTCATAGGCTATGACGACACCTATGAGAGTGCGTTTTTTGAACCTTCGCTAACGACCGTCGCAATCGACTTTGATTTACAAGGGAAAATTGCCGTTCAACAAATTTTACAGCCGGATGATGAACACGCGATGCTCCGCTCTTCTACCATCCTTCCCAGTCGCCTGGTCGTGCGTAACTCTGCTGGTCCCCTGCACTCACCACAGACTGATCTGATGAATATTGCTGAACACCTTCGCACACTGGCAGATGAGCTAACAAGAAAGGCATAAAAGTAATACGTTCTCATAAAAAGATTTAGTGATCTGTTTCGCTAAATCTTTTTTATTATCAGCAATAATTGTGATGTAAATCTCAAACATTCATTTAACACATTGCCTAATCATCGCGGTCAGGGTCAGAGTAAAAATGAAATTGTTAACGTATGACATTTCCGGAGATGCATACCAAAACAATAACCAGTAAGCACAGCTAATGCCTGTGCCAACGGTAAATGACCCAACGCCAGTGATTGAGGATATGGCTATGTTATTGCCCGGTAAACGTAATTATATTTTGCTCAGTATTTTCGATTTTCTGTACCTCTTCGCCTGGTCGGCAACGATGGCATTTTTTGTCATATGGACGACACAGCATCTGGAAATTACCGCCACACGCACAGGATTGCTTTATTCCGTTAATGCTTTCATTGCGTTATTAATGCAGCCGTTCTTCGGTTTCATCTCCGATAAATTTGGTCTTAAGAAACAACTCATCTGGATCCTCGTCGCATTATTACTTCCCGTAGGCCCATTCTTTATTTATGTGTATGCCCCGCTTCTGGTTCATAACTTCTGGCTGGGCGCTGTTTTGGGTGGTGTTTACCTGGGGATCATTTTTAATTCTGGCTGTGGCGTTCTGGATTCCTGGATAGATAAAGTTTCGCGCCGTTATCATTTTGAATATGGTCGCGTAAGAATGTGGGGCTCTCTGGGATGGGCTGCCGCCGCGTGGATTGTGGGTAAATACATTGATACCAGCCCTAATCTCTCTTTCTGGCTGGCAAGCTGTGCCATTGTGATCGCCGCAATCTGCTTTATGTTTACCAAAATTGAACTGACCGAGGCGGAAATTGAAAAAACCAATTCGCTGAAAGCTATCCATGCACTTGAACTGGCGAAAAATAGTCAGTTCTGGTTTTTATTGATGTTCACTCTGTTCGTAACGCAAATTTATGACACTTACGATCAACAATTCGCACAATATTTTTCGCTGCAATTTCCGACGCCAGAAGAAGGCAATCGCTGGTACGGAATTCTGGCTTCTGTCCAGGTCTGTGGAGAAACCTTATTTCTCTGTCTGATGCCGTGGTTTGTTAACCGCACTGGCGCCAAATGGGCATTAGTGATTGCCGGAACCATTATGTCGCTACGCATTGCCGGTTCAGCTATCCAACTGGGACCTGTGTGGATTGCGGCCGTTAAAATGATGCACGCCATCGAAAAACCACTGATCCTGGTGTCTGTGTTTAAATTTATCGCGGCTAACTTTGATCATAAGCTCTCTTCGACGGTATACCTGCTGGTGCTTTTTGTGGCATCCATCGCCACGGCAATCTATTCACCCATTGCTGGCTATCTGTATGACACCATTGGCTTTGCTGAAACCTATCTAATCCTGGGGGCGATTGCCGGTTGCTTCACGATTATTTCGGTCTTTACGCTGCGGGACAAATCCAGCAGCCAGCCTGCGAAGGCGCTAACTGAAAACCCAGTAGCATGACAATCATTTGCGCCCCGATATTTGGGGCGTTTTCCTCGCCTGTTGACCAGATTACGATACAAATTTTATCCAGAACTCTGTAGAATCCCTGCCCTGACCTTTCCTGTAACTGAATATTTTTTAAGCTATGAGCAAAGTAACTCCCCAGCCGAAAATCGGCTTTGTTTCCCTTGGCTGCCCGAAAAACCTTGTCGATTCAGAGCGCATTCTGACCGAACTGCGTACTGAAGGTTATGACGTTGTACCGAGCTATGACGACGCGGATATGGTGATCGTTAACACCTGCGGCTTTATTGACAGCGCGGTGCAAGAATCTCTGGAAGCCATTGGCGAAGCGTTGAATGAAAACGGCAAGGTGATTGTGACTGGTTGTCTGGGGGCAAAAGAAGATCAGATCCGCGAAGTCCACCCGAAAGTGCTGGAAATCACCGGGCCTCATAGCTACGAGCAGGTTCTGGAGCACGTTCATCACTACGTGCCAAAACCGAAACACAATCCGTTCCTGAGCCTGGTGCCGGAACAGGGTGTTAAGTTGACCCCACGTCATTATGCCTATCTGAAGATTTCCGAAGGTTGTAACCACCGCTGCACCTTCTGCATTATTCCTTCAATGCGCGGCGATCTGGTGAGCCGCCCGATTGGCGAAGTATTAAGCGAAGCGAAACGTCTGGTTGATGCGGGTGTTAAAGAGATTCTGGTGATTTCCCAGGATACTTCCGCCTATGGCGTAGATGTTAAACACCGTACTGGCTTCCACAACGGCGAGCCGGTAAAAACCAGCATGGTCAGCCTGTGCGAACAGTTATCGAAACTGGGGATCTGGACACGTCTGCACTACGTTTACCCTTATCCGCACGTGGATGACGTTATCCCGCTGATGGCTGAAGGCAAAATCCTGCCATATCTGGATATTCCGCTGCAGCATGCCAGCCCACGTATTCTCAAACTGATGAAGCGCCCGGGTTCGGTGGATCGCCAACTGGCGCGTATCAAAAAATGGCGTGAAATCTGCCCAGAACTGACCCTGCGTTCAACCTTTATTGTCGGCTTCCCTGGCGAGACGGAAGAAGATTTCCAGATGCTGCTCGACTTCCTGAAAGAAGCACGTCTGGATCGCGTTGGCTGCTTTAAATACAGCCCGGTTGAAGGCGCAGATGCCAATGCTCTGCCGGACCAGGTCCCGGAAGAAGTGAAAGAAGAACGCTGGAATCGCTTCATGCAACTGCAACAACAGATTTCCGCCGAGCGCCTGCAGGAGAAAGTTGGCCGTGAAATTCTGGTGATCATCGACGAAGTGGATGAAGAAGGCGCGATTGGCCGCAGTATGGCTGATGCACCGGAAATCGACGGCGCGGTCTATCTCAACGGTGAAACCAAGGTTAAGCCGGGCGACATCCTGCGTGTGAAAGTCGAGCATGCCGATGAGTACGATTTGTGGGGTAGTCGGGTTTAATTAATGCCAGGCCGGGCAAATTTATTTTCCCGGCCTGCTAATAAACATTATTGCCAGCTAATCTGCGCCCTGCCGTTTTTCTTGCTCTTATACAGTCGCTCATCTGCCAGCATTTTCAGCCGTTCAACGGTGGTACATTCATTTGAATGTGCTACGCCGATGCTGGTGCTTAAATTAATGCTCCCCACCTGGAAATGAACGATTTCTTTTAATATCGATAGCAACTCTTCCAGCGTTCCACCTGTATAAATCACCGCAAATTCGTCGCCGCCAAAACGATAGACTTTGCCTTTATCCACCGGAATTTGTGATTTAAGGATTTTCACAACCTTAATCAACACTTCATCGCCCAACAAATGGCCGAAGGTGTCGTTAATGTTCTTGAATTTATCGACGTCAAACAGGCACAAATATCCGCCTTTTTCCGGCAAGGCTTTTAAGTCTTCGTCAAAGGATTTTCTGCCCATCGCTTTGGTCAGGTCGTCAAGAAATGCTGAGTTATACATGCTGTAGAGTTTTTTGACATCCGCCGCCGAGAAGAAAAGCCCACCGTCCAGCACGCGGTCAAAATGGTTATTAATAATGGCTTCTTTTTCAACAATGCCCCGATTGATCACTCTGCGTACCAGATAGAGGCAGCTGGCCCCTGATATAGCTGCCACCAATGCTGCAAAGAAGATGATCAACGTACATACCTGAAAATAAACGTCTTTTTTATAGGCAAACACATACAATCCTGTCGGTAAATAGGAGAAGTGCTCCATCGCTTCCGAAACAGTGAAGATGGCATTTTTGGCGTTATATTCATCACCAGTAACCGGTTTGCCATTCTTAAAAAGTGAGAACATCAGGTTATCGCTGTCCATTGCCAGTGATTTTGACAGTAAAGAAAAGCGCTCCAGCCCAAGCAAAAATATCAGACTACGATTATGGCTAACCGGGTAGAGATAATAGACGAAGGTTTTACCGTCAAAAGAGATAAACCCCGTATTCTTAACATGCAAATACTTAACCACCTGCATGATATTTGTACAATAGTTATTCTCGTACTCCTTTACTTGAATACATTCATCACTGGAAATCAGATAAGGCCCAACATCATACAAATAAGAAGGAGAAATCGAATCGGCATAGGCTGTGCGTAAGCCAACCAGCAATTGTTCTTCCGTAGGATTTAGCGTATTGATGAGATCAATTGCCACACTACGCCGATATTCAGCAATATTTGCCACCGCAAAAGCAGTATCAATAACGGACTGTTTCAGGCCATGCACCCGTTCTTTCACCATTTGAGTGTAGATCCCGCAGGTGAGTGTAGATCCCGCAGGCAACTGCCGAAATCATAATAAAAATCAGCAGACTGACTGTAAGTACGAATTTATTGATTCTGGACATACCTAAACTACTCTTTTACTAACTTTCCACTTTTATCCCAGGCAGAGAATGGCATAGGCTTCTGGTACAGATACCCTTGGGCCTGAACACAGCCTAATTTCATTAATTCACGCGCAACCTCTTCGCTCTCAACACCTTCTGCAATCACCGGAATCTGGTTATAGCGTGCCAGGTCGAAGATAATGCGTACAATTTTTCCCGCGGTGCCGAAAATATCGCCGGTAAATTGCGAATCTACTTTTATGCTGTCAGGGTTAATTTCATAAAAACGTTTCAGGTTTGACAGCCCTGTGCCAAAGTCATCAATCGATATCCCTACCCCTTGTTTACGCAGTTGTGCAATATTGAGATAAAAATGTTCATTAATTCGTTCGATCACTGTTTCAGTGATCTCAATACAGATACTATTCGCCTGCAGATCATGCTCTTTCATGATAGTTGTAAAATGCTCATGAAAGTGTGGTTCGTTTAGCTGCCAGGGCGAAACATTAATATGCAGTAAGAAACCGTCCTTCAGGGTCGCACGCTGGCTAAAATGCCTGAATTCCCCCATCGCGGTTTTAATAATTTGATAGCCAAGCTCATTGATAAACCCAATATCTTCAGCAATCGTAACAAACTTCAGCGGTGAGATTATTCCTCGTTCCGCAGAGATCCAGCGGCATAATGCTTCTGCGCCAACAATGTCTCTGGTTTTCATATCAACAATCGGTTGATAGACTAAAAACAGTTCGCCTATTTCCATTGCATGGCGAATATTACGCGCAATCCAGATATTCTCTTCAATTTCGTTGAGTTTCGCGTCATCACAGAAAATAAACTCAGAGAACATATGGTCACGGACACTGGAAATCGCCAGTTTCAGCTTTTCGGCATAACTCCAGGCGTTTTCACCCTTCAACGGTTCACAAATGGCAGATTTGTGTATACGCAGATTACGATAACCAAAGCTGCTGTCGAAATCATTTACCATCGCTATTTTGCGGGTAAAGGTCTGTACATTTTCCCGGCATAATAATAAATAGAGATCGGCATTGAATGTCACTATATCGCAGCATTGCGCATATTTCTCGGCAATTCGCTGACACAGTTTCCTGACGATTTTATTGCGTTCCTCGACGCCAAACACAGCTTCGACAGCTTCCAGCCCGCACAGTTTGATGATCCCGACAGCCAGATACTGGCTATTATTAGATTCAATAATCGCCATGTTTTTGATAAATCCACTCTCCTGATCGTAGGAGATTAGCGAGAGCAGTTTATTCGAACGTTCAACTTCGGCATCTTTCATTTCCGCTATGGAATTTTTGATGCTGATAATCTCTTTCGCATCGCCTTCACGGATTTTCAATGCCTGCATTTGTTCAGAAGAATCGGGCAAAAACTCCAGCGTATTGACCAGTTCTGTCATTTCGGAAAATTGTCGACGAAACACACGCGTGGTCATTAAGTAAACCAACAGCAATACGATAATAATAAATGCAAATGGTAGATAAAAGAGTTTATCCGATGCGTTAAATAAATTACCTGTGGGATAATAAAAATATATTTCGAACAACGCGTTATTTGGAACTTCTGATGTTCTTGCGATATATTCCGTGTCGAAAGAATCAATAATGTTATAGTTTCCTTCGCTATTATAAATAATCAGTTTTTCACGGGCGAGTTGGTTTTTGGCGATGATCTCATGGCCTTGTTTCAAAAACAGGACTTCATCAGTCGAACTGATTTGATCAAGATATTCATTCAGATAGCGCCAGTTTAAGTCGACATGAATCTTATTAACCGCCAGTAAGTCACGGTCTTTGCCATTAATTCGTAGAGTAAAAGAGATACACTTTTTCCCTGGCCGATCAAAGCAGTTGTAGGCCGGATTCCAGCTACTACCCGAGTCGTCTGATGCCACCGACCAGGGCCGCTGGGACGGGTTAAAGTCGGCAAAGATGACGCGTCCTGCCTCATCAACAAGTGGCCCATTTACTTTTTCCTGATGGTAAACAATGATTTTATCATTCGCCCGACGGGTAAAGAGATAATATTTATCATCATCCAGCACCAATCCTACCGTATCCAGAAATGGCATCATTTCCATTTTCAGAATGACGGCACGTTTAATCTCCTCACTGTTTTTCAATAAATACAGCGAATCCTTTAACGTTAAGGCAGCACGCTCAATATCTTTAAAAAAATAACCTACATTTTTTTGAATAAGTTCAAAGCGGCTATCGGCACGTTTTACCGCCCTTTCCGATACCAACTGATAGTTAATGATGAAAAAAAGACCAATAAATGACAGCGTAGCCAACAAAAATAAAATAATCAGTCTTATCTTTATTTTTTCGTATAAACTAAGCATGTTAATACACGTAACAAAATAACTATCAGTACGCCACTTCGCTGCATAAATAGACTTTTACAGCAGCATATTTACCCAATTACCTGATTCTACAAAATCGGCAGAAAGTTACAACATTTGCGTATAGCAATAATTTCCTATGACGCCATTACATTTTTAAGCAATATTCTGCCGTGGCTATGCTTTAATTTTCGGGTCCAGCGCGTCGCGTAAGCCATCGCCCAGCAAGTTGAAAGCCAGCACGGTCAGGAAGATAGCGAGTGCCGGGAAAACCGCCACATGCGGTGCGATGACCATATCCGCTCGCGCTTCATTGAGCATAGCCCCCCATTCTGGTGTCGGCGGCTGCGCCCCCAGGCCGAGAAATGAAAGGCTGGCAGCCGAGATGATCGAAGTGCCAATACGCATTGTGAAAAAGACGACAATGGAAGAGACAGTCCCGGGCAAGATATGGCGCAACAAGATGGTCATGTCGCTGGCACCAATACTGCGCGCTGATTCAATAAAAGTTTGCTGTTTCAACACCAGCGTGTTGCCACGCACCAGACGGGCAAAAGCCGGAATGGAAAAGATGGCGACTGCGATAATTACGTTGGCAATACCGCTTCCTAACACCGCAACGACAGCAATCGCCAGTAATATGCCAGGGAAAGCAAACAGCACATCGCAAATACGCATAATCAATCGGTCCCACCAGCCTTCGTAATATCCCGCCAGTAAACCCAATAGCGTACCGATCGCCGCGCCAATAAAGACAGCAAACACACCCGCCGCCAGCGAGATTTGCGCGCCGACCAGGACACGGCTGAAAATATCACGCCCCAGCGAGTCGACACCAAACCAGTGTTGCAAAGAAGGGCCGTTATTCAGGTTGTCATAATCGAAAAAATTTTCGGCATCATAGGGGGCGATCCAACGGGCAAAAATTGCCACCACAATCAGCAAAATGACGAACAGTGCGGCGGCCATCGCCATATGCTGACGGCGAAAACGTCGCCAGAATTCATGCCACGGTGTACGTACCTGGTCAGGTTTTACCAGTGGCATAGCGTTTAACACCGCCTGGCGTCGCCAGTTAAATAGTCGCATCCTTACTTGTACCTGATAGCCGGGTTAATGGCGGCGTAAAGCACATCCACCACTAAGTTGATAAGAATAAACTCCAGCGAGAAGAGCAGAATTTCTGCCTGAATCACCGGGTAATCACGCATTTCTACCGAATCGACCAGTAAACGCCCAAGTCCGGGCCAGTTAAATACTTTCTCCACCACGATAGAGCCACCGAGCAAAAAGCCAAACTGCAATCCCATCATGGTGACCACCGGGATCATGGCGTTGCGTAAACCATGCTTGAGGACAACCCAGGTTTCGCTTACCCCTTTCGCCCTCGCGGTACGCATATAATCTTCATTTAAAACGTCAACAAACGAGGCGCGGGTAAAACGCGCCATCACTGCCGCCACCGCCGCGCCGAGCGTCAGAGAAGGTAATATGTAGTGCTGCCAACTGTCTGCACCTACGGTAGGCAACCAGCCCAGTTCAACAGAGAAAACCTGAATCAGCAGTATTCCGAGCGCAAATGCCGGAAATGAAATCCCTGATACCGCGATGGTCATACTTAATCGATCCGGCCAACGGTTACGCCAGACGGCGGCGATAATACCCGCCGCCATGCCGAACAGCACCGCCCATGTCATACTGGTAATGGTCAACCACAGCGTAGGCATGAAACGGCTGGCGATCTCCTCGGCAACCGGACGACGCGACACCATCGACAGACCAAAATCCCCCTGCACGGCATTGCTGATATAGTGCCAGAACTGGTGATACAGCGGCTGATCCAGCCCCAGTTGCTGACGCACCAGTTCGATGACCTGCGCATCGGCTTCTGGACCGGCAATCAATCGCGCCGGGTCGCCGGGTAGCATATGGACAAACAAAAACACCAGCACCGAGACAATAAACAGCGTCGGAATCAGCCCCAGCAAGCGTTTGATAACGTAATTAAGCATTCCTCTCCCTGCGTTGCTTATTGCAAATCCGCATCTTCAAAGCTAAAGCCAGTGTCTGGCATAATCCAAAAACCACTCAGTTTTTTGCTGTGTGCCGACACCAGTTTTTCTACCACCAGCGGGATCCACGGCGACTCTTGCCAGATGGTATCCTGCGCCGCCTTATACAAGCGCGCCTTTTCCGCCGGATCGTTGGTTTTCAGCGCCTGGGCAAGCTCGTCATCCACCTGCTTATTGCTGTAAAACGCAGTATTAAACAGCGTCGGTGGCCAGTTCTGCGAGGCGAACAGCGGCGAGAGCGCCCAGTCAGCTTCTCCGGTCGAGGCCGACCAGCCAGTATAGAACATTCGCACGCCGCTCTCTTTCTGCCCTTTACCTTCAACTTCAGCCGCCCGCTGCCCGGCATCCATCGCCGTCACCTGGGCTTTAATCCCCACCTGCGCTAGCTGTTGCTGGGTAAATTGCAGCACTTTCTGCGCGGTACTGTGATTATGTGATGACCACAATGTGGTACTGAAACCGTTGGGATATCCCGCCTCTTTTAATAGTTCGCGCGCTTTAGCCGGATCGTAAGGCCACGGTTTATAACTTTGCGCGTAGGCAATACTCGGTGGCACCACACCAGTGGCAGGAACTGCATATCCCGCGAAGGCCACTTTCACCAGTGCCTGACGGTTGATGGCGTAATTCAGCGCCTCACGCACTTTTGGGTTATCGAATGGTTTCTGCGTCACGTTCATACTGATATAACGCTGCATAATCGACGGGCTGGCCATCAGCTCGATATTTTTGTTCTTGTCCAGTAGCGCAGCTTGTTCATAAGGGATGGGGAAAGCAAACTGCGCTTCACCGGTTTGCAGCATTGCCGCGCGGGTGTTGTTGTCCGCCACCGGACGCCAGGTGATGCTGTCCAGTTTGGGCAAGCCTGGCTGCCAGTAACCCGCAAATTTTTTAACCTTCACAAAATCGGTCTGGTTCCAGGTATCCAGTTCATACGGTCCAGTTCCGACCGGATGAAAACCAATCTCCTTGCCATATTTTTCCAGCGCTGCCGGTGAAATCATCGCGGTCGCCGGATGGGCAAGAATATTAATAAACGCTGAGAACGGCTGTTTGAGGGTAATCTTTACCGTTGTCGGATCGACCGCTTCAGTTTTGGCAATATTTTTGTACAGGTTATAGCGTTTTAGATGATTTGCCGGATCGCTGGCTCGGTCCAGATTCGCTTTGACGGCTGCGGCGTTAAAGTCGGTGCCGTCCTGAAACTTAATCCCTTCGCGCAATTTCACGGTGTAAGTGAGGCCGTCATCGGAAACGGTATAACTCTCCGCCAGCACGTTTTTCAGTTTCATCTCTTTATCCAGACCGAACAGCCCCTGATAAAAAGATTTCGCTACGGCCTGAGATAACGTGTCATTCGCGTCATAGGGATCGAGCGTAGTGAAGTTCGATCCTACTGCCACAACCACATCTTTGGCAGCGAATGCACAAGGTGCCATCAACGCTGCGGCAATGCCCAGCGCCACTAACCCACTACGGTGTACAGCTCTTGCCATTTTATTCTCCGCCTGAATGTTATCTACGCAAAAATGCGTACTCTGATTGTGGTTGTGCGACGTAATGCCCCGGTCCGACGCATTGCAACGAGACGGCTGCAACCTCTTCTCCACGCAGATGAATATTGCTGGGAAGATCATCCGACAGCAGCACGCGCTGCGGTCGTAGTCGGGACGGTTCTGCGACCGGAACTGCCGCCAGTAATTTACGTGTATAAGGGTGCTGCGGATTTTCAAAGACCGCGCGCCGTGGACCAATTTCAACGATTTGCCCGAGATACATCACCGCCACACGATGACTGATCCGCTCAACCACGGCCATATCGTGGGAGATAAACAGAAAGGCGATGCCCAAATCACGCTGGAGATCGAGCAACAAGTTGATGATTTGCCCACGGATCGAAACATCCAGCGCCGAGACAGCTTCATCGGCAATGATCACTTTTGGATTCAGTGCCAACGCGCGAGCAATGCAGATGCGCTGACGCTGACCGCCGGAAAACTCATGGGGATAACGCCACGCATGTTCAGGTAACAGGCCAACGCGTTCCAGCAACCACGCAACGCGTGCAGCAGCTTCTTCACCTTGCAATAAACCGTGTACACGCAGCGGTTCGACAATCGAATCACCAATGGTCTGACGTGGGTCCAGCGAGGCGTAAGGGTCCTGAAAAATAAACTGAATATCGCGGCGCAATGCCTGAAGTTTGCCAGGTGAAAGGGTATCGATTCGCTGCCCTTTGAAGATGATTTCGCCGCCCTGGGATTCAACCAGGCGCAGCAACGCCCTACCGGTGGTTGATTTGCCACTCCCGGACTCTCCCACCAGCGACAACGTTTCGCCCGGCCAGAGATCAAAACTGACCTTCTCAACCGCATGCACTTCTCGCGTAACGCGATTCAGTAAGCCACTACGTAAAGGGAAACGGGTCACCAGATTACGCACCTGTAAAACAGGGTCGCCATCAACCACCGTTTTCTGCTCGACAGGTCGTTCCTGTTTAGCCGGATGTTCAAGCGATATCAGCGGGAAACGGCGAGGATAATCTTGCCCTTTCATCGCCCCCAACTGCGGCACGGCAGCCAACAGCGCGCGGGTATAAGGATGCTGTGGCGCATGAAAAATCTGTTCAACGCTGCCCGTTTCGACCGCTTCGCCCTGATACATCACCAGCACCCGATCGGCAATCTCTGCCACCACGCCCATGTCGTGAGTGATAAAGATGACGCCCATCGACATCTCTTTTTGCAATACTTTGATTAATTGCAGGATCTGCGCCTGAATGGTGACATCCAGTGCGGTGGTCGGTTCATCCGCAATCAGCACCGCCGGACGACATGACAGCGCCATTGCAATCATCACTCGCTGGCGCATCCCGCCGGAGAGTTGATGCGGATAACGGGAAAGAATGGTTTGGGCTTCCGGGATGCGAACCTGATCCAGCATCCGCTTCGCCTCTACCATCGCCTGTTCACGACTGGCGTTTTGATGCAAACGGATAGACTCGGCAATCTGCTCACCCACAGTAAATACCGGATTCAGCGACGTCATCGGCTCCTGAAAAATCATCGCGATATCTGCGCCGCGCACATGCTGTATTTGCCTGGCACTCTGCTCGTTAAGCTCAATCACTTCACGACTACGTCGCCGCAACAGCATTTGATCGCACTGCACTAAACCGCCTGCTTGTTCCAATAGACGCATCAATGCCAGTGCTGTGACAGATTTACCGGAACCTGATTCCCCGACAATGGCCAGCGTCTCACCGCGTCGCAGCCGAAAAGAAAGATTGCGCACCGCAGCCACTTTCTGCTGGTCCTGCATAAAGGCAATGTTGAGATTATCGACCGCCAGGACATCACCGGCATCAAGTTCATCACTGTGTGGCAACGGTGTCCCCTTTTTCGCGGTAGATACCAGTGGTTGGTGTATCGCCTGCGTAGCCCCAGGCGCGATACATTCCTTCGGTGTTAAACGGTAGTGCGACGTTACCTTCGTGGTCGATAGCGATTAAGCCACCGCTGCCGCCAAGCGCAGGGAGTTTTTCCATCACCACCCGCTCGCAGGCTTCCGCGAGGCTTAGACCGCCATAATCCATTAACGCGCCGATGTCATACGCCGCCAGCGCGCGGATGAAGACTTCGCCCGTACCGGTACAAGAAACCGCCACACTGGCGTTATTGGCGTAGCATCCGGCACCCACTAAGGGACTATCGCCCACTCGTCCGGGTAATTTATTGGTCATTCCGCCCGTGGACGTGGCTGCCGCCAGATTGCCGTGTAAATCCAAAGCCACGGCCCCCACCGTACCCATTTTTTGTTTTTCATCCAGCGGAGCGCCGCTATGGTCGAGGACGGTTTCCCCTCCCTCACGCGCCGCCAGCAGCTGTTCATAACGCAAAGGCGTGGAGAAAATCTCCGGCGAGACGCGCTCCATGCCATGAGAAAAAGCAAAGTTTTCCGCCCCCTCACCAATCATCATCACATGCGGGCTTTGCTCCATCACCAGACGAGCGGCAAGAACCGGATTACGCAGATGACTAATGCCCGCCACCGCCCCCGCTTTCAGTGTGTTGCCATCCATCACGCAGGCGTCCAGTTCATGCGTTTCATCACGCGTAAAGACGGCGCCAGTTCCGGCGTTAAAGAGCGGACACTCTTCCAGCAGGCGCACCGCTTCTGTCACCACATCCAGCGCGCTTTCACCCGCTTCGAGCATTTGCTGTCCGGTTTCAACAATGGCAGACAGCGCCTCAATGTAGCGTAATTCCTGTTGCAGACTCATCTGTGCGCGGCTAATTGCGCCTGCGCCGCCGTGGATTGCAATGACTGCTTTGCCCATAGTCTTCGTCCATTAAGGGTGGCTCGCCACTTTTGCTATAAATATCAGAATTTTTATGAATTACTCATTCAATTTTTGAATATAGAAAGATGTATATGGCATGTAAAGGCGAGCGTCTGCTCTACGACCGAGGTGGCATACAGTCTGTGATGTTTTTCTGACATAATAGACAAATTCGATTTTGCCTCCGCAGGAGTGTTTTCATGGAATTTACCACCGGATTGATGTCGCTCGACACCGCGCTTAATGAGATGCTTTCTCGCGTTACCCCACTGACCGCCCAGGAAACGCTGCCACTGGTACAGTGTTTTGGCCGTATTCTGGCGAGCGATGTGGTTTCGCCGCTGGATGTCCCAGGGTTTGATAACTCCGCAATGGACGGTTACGCGGTACGTTTGGCCGATATCACCTCCGGGCAACCGCTGCCCGTTGCCGGGAAGTCGTTTGCCGGTCAGCCTTATCATGGCGAGTGGCCCGCTGGCACCTGCATCCGCATTATGACTGGCGCACCAGTACCGGAAGGCTGCGAAGCAGTGGTCATGCAGGAACAGACTGAACTAACGGACAATGGCGTACGTTTTACCGCTGAAGTGCATAGCGGGCAAAATATTCGCCGTCGCGGTGAAGATATCTCTGCGGGCGCGGTTGTTTTTCCGGCAGGTACTCGCCTGACTACCGCTGAACTGCCAGTGATTGCTTCGCTAGGGATTGCCGAAGCTCCGGTGATTCGTAAAGTGCGAGTGGCGCTATTTTCCACGGGTGATGAGTTACAGTTACCCGGTCAGCCTCTGGGCGACGGGCAAATTTACGATACCAACCGCCTCGCGGTGCATTTGATGTTAGAACAGTTGGGTTGTGAAGTAATCAACTTAGGGATTATTCGCGACGATCCACATGCCCTGCGCGCCGCATTTATTGAAGCCGACAGCCAGGCGGATGTGGTGATCAGTTCCGGTGGTGTTTCGGTTGGTGAGGCGGATTACACCAAAACCATTCTCGAAGAACTGGGCGAAATTGCTTTCTGGAAACTGGCGATTAAACCGGGCAAACCGTTCGCGTTTGGTAAACTCTCTAATAGCTGGTTCTGCGGCCTGCCAGGCAATCCGGTTTCTGCGACGCTGACCTTCTATCAATTGGTACAACCTTTGCTGGCCAAATTAAGCGGCAATACCGCCAGTGGCCTGCCCGCGCGCCAGCGCGTACGCACGGCATCGCGTCTCAAGAAATCCCCTGGACGTCTTGATTTCCAGCGCGGCGTGCTGCAACGCAACGCCGACGGCGAGCTGGAAGTCACGACCACCGGGCATCAGGGTTCACATATATTTAGCTCCTTTAGCCTCGGCAACTGCTTTATCGTGCTGGAGCGCGATCGCGGCAATGTTGAAGCGGGCGAATGGGTGGAAGTCGAGCCATTTAACGCGTTGTTCGGAGGCCTGTAATGGCGGAACTCAGCGATCAGGAGATGCTGCGCTACAATCGGCAAATCATCCTGCGTGGTTTTGATTTTGACGGTCAGGAGGCGCTAAAAGATTCTCGTGTGCTGGTAGTGGGCCTGGGCGGCCTCGGCTGTGCGGCCTCGCAATATCTGGCAAGCGCCGGTGTCGGCAACCTGACGCTGCTCGACTTCGACACGGTTTCGCTCTCAAATTTACAGCGCCAGACGCTGCACAGTGATGCTACGGTCGGGCAACCGAAGGTAGAATCAGCCCGTGACGCACTGGCGCGGATCAATCCACATATCGCGATTACGCCGATAAACGCGTTGCTTGATGACGCTGAACTGGCTGCGTTGATTGCTGAACACAATCTGGTGCTCGACTGTACGGATAACGTTGCGGTACGTAATCAACTGAACGCGGGCTGTTTTGCCGCGAAGGTGCCGCTGGTTTCCGGCGCGGCAATTCGTATGGAAGGGCAAATCACGGTCTTTACTTATCTGGACGGTGAGCCGTGCTATCGCTGCCTTAGCCGTTTGTTTGGCGAGAACGCGCTAACCTGCGTGGAAGCAGGCGTAATGGCACCGTTGATTGGGGTGATTGGTTCGTTGCAGGCAATGGAAGCGATCAAACTGCTGGCAGGTTATGGCAAACCCGCCAGCGGTAAAATCGTAATGTACGATGCGATGACCTGTCAGTTTCGCGAAATGAAACTGATGCGTAATCCGGGGTGTGAGGTGTGCGGGCATTAATTGTCGCCATAGACGCGGTAGGCGTCGTATCAGGCATTTACTCCAGACGCCAGATGCGGCGTGAACGCCTTATCTGGCCTACGGTTCGGGCGCAGATTTCCAGGTCTGATAAGACGCGGCAGGAATCAGTGCACTCTGCCACGTCATCAACAATTTATGAGGATGACAAGCGCCCTGTTAAATCGACGTTCTGCCAAACGCCCCCTGCCAGTCCTGCTCAAACTTCGCCACTGCGGCATCAACTGCCGGATAGCTAATCATCTGTTGCGCGACATCCAGCGGCAGTGTGATTGATTCGCATCCTGCCAGTAAGCAGTCCAGCGCCTGACGCGGGGTTTTGAAACTGGCTGCCAGCACTTTCGCCTGTGGCGCATGCATTTTCAGTAACTGGTGTAAGTCGGTCACCGTCTGAATGCCACTTCCGCCCTGAGCATCAATTCGGTTGACGTAAGGCGCAACATACTCTGCCCCCGCCAGCGCCGACAGCAGCCCTTGCGCCGCGCCATACACCGCCGTACCCAGCGTCGGAATACCTTCCGCTTTTAATAGCTTAATCGCTGCCAACCCCTCGGCAGTCACAGGTACTTTAACCACGATATCCGCAATAATAGAACGCAGTTTACGGGCATCGTTCACCATACCTTCAGCAGTAGTAGACATGACCTGGGCAAACAAACGCCCCTGTCCGCCCATCGCCTCATGTAACTCAGGAAGTAAAACTTCCAGAGGCTTCTTACCTGCCGCCACAATACTTGGATTAGTGGTCACACCCGCCAACGGAAAAACACGAGCCAGCGTCTTCACTGCGGCGACGTCTGAAGTATCCAGATACAGTTCCATAGTCATCCTCTAAATCTACTTTTGTATGAAATCAGACTATCACGAAAAAACTCTCTGAACAGTTGATGCACATCAATTTAACTTTCATTCGAAAGTATTTTAATGTTTGAACGAAAAAGAGGGGCATCTATGATTTTCAACATTCAGCGCTATTCGACCCACGACGGTCCCGGTATCCGCACGGTAGTTTTCCTTAAGGGGTGCTCGCTGGGCTGCCGCTGGTGTCAGAACCCGGAAAGCCGCGCCCGCACGCAGGACCTGCTATATGACGCGCGTCTGTGCCTGGAAGGCTGCGAACTATGCTCAAAAACCGCGCCGGAAGTGATTGAGCGCGCGCTGAATGGTTTACTCATTCACAGGGAAAAGTTAACGCCTGAACATCTGACGGCGCTGACCGACTGCTGCCCGACACAGGCGTTAACCGTGTGTGGTGAAGTGAAAAGCGTTGAGGAGATCATGGCGACCGTTCTGCGCGATAAACCGTTTTACGATCGCAGCGGCGGCGGCTTAACGCTTTCCGGTGGTGAGCCGTTTATGCAGCCGGAAATGGCAATGGCACTACTGCAAGCCAGCCACGAAGCCGGTATTCATACTGCGGTAGAAACCTGTCTGCATGTGCCGTGGAAATACATCGCCCCTTCTCTGCCGTATATCGATCTGTTTCTTGCCGATTTAAAACACGTTGCCGACGTGCCGTTTAAACAGTGGACCGACGGTAATGCCGCGAGAGTACTGGATAACCTGAAAAAACTCGCGGCGGCGGGTAAAAAAATCATTATTCGCGTGCCGCTGATTCAAGGCTTTAATGCCGATGAAGCCAGTGTGAAAGCCATTACTGATTTTGCCGCCAGTGAACTGCACGTTAACGAAATCCATTTCCTGCCCTACCACACGCTGGGCATCAACAAATATCACTTACTTAATCTGCCCTATGACGCCCCGGAAAAACCGCTTGATGCGCCAGAACTGCTCGACTTTGCCCAGCAGTATGCCTGCCAGAAAGGGTTAACCGCGACCTTACGAGGATAACAATCATGACAACACTGAAACTGGACACGCTCAGCGACCGCATTAAAGCGCACAAAAATGCGCTGGTGCATATTGTGAAACCGCCGGTCTGTACCGAGCGCGCACAGCACTATACTGAGATGTATCAACAACATCTCGACAAGCCAATCCCGGTACGTCGCGCGCTGGCGCTGGCGCACCACCTGGCTAATCGCACCATCTGGATCAAACACGATGAGTTAATCATCGGCAACCAGGCCAGTGAAGTCCGTGCCGCGCCGATCTTCCCGGAATATACCGTCTCCTGGATCGAAAAAGAGATTGATGATCTGGCGGATCGTCCGGGTGCTGGTTTTGCGGTGAGCGAAGAGAACAAACGTGTTCTGCATGAAGTGTGCCCGTGGTGGCGCGGTCAGACCGTGCAGAATCGCTGCTATGGCATGTTTACCGATGAGCAAAAAGGTCTGCTGGCAACCGGCATCATCAAAGCGGAAGGCAATATGACCTCCGGCGATGCGCACCTGGCGGTCAATTTCCCGCTGCTGTTGGAAAAAGGGCTTGATGGTCTGCGCGAGAAAGTGGCAGAGCGCCGCTCGCGTATCAACCTGACAGTGCTGGAAGATTTGCACGGCGAGCAGTTCCTGAAAGCGATTGATATCGTACTGGTGGCAGTCAGTGAACACATTGAACGTTTCGCTGCTCTGGCGCGAGAAATGGCCGCCACTGAATCCCGCGAAAGTCGTCGCGATGAACTGCTGGCGATGGCAGAAAACTGCGACATCATCGCCCACCAGCCGCCGCAAACTTTCTGGCAGGCGCTGCAACTGTGCTACTTCATCCAGTTGATTTTGCAGATTGAATCTAACGGTCACTCGGTGTCGTTTGGTCGTATGGATCAGTATCTCTATCCGTACTATCGCCGCGACGTTGAACTCAACCAGACGCTGGATCGCGAACACGCTATCGAGATGCTGCATAGCTGCTGGCTGAAACTGCTGGAAGTGAACAAGATCCGCTCCGGCTCGCACTCAAAAGCCTCTGCGGGAAGTCCGCTGTATCAGAACGTCACCATTGGCGGGCAAAATCTGGTTGATGGTCAGCCGATGGACGCGGTGAATCCACTCTCTTACGCAATCCTAGAATCTTGCGGTCGCCTGCGTTCGACTCAGCCTAACCTCAGCGTGCGCTACCATGCGGGAATGAGCAACGATTTCCTCGACGCCTGCGTTCAGGTGATCCGCTGTGGCTTCGGGATGCCTGCGTTCAACAACGACGAAATCGTCATCCCGGAATTTATTAAACTCGGTATTGAACCGCAGGACGCTTACGACTACGCAGCGATTGGTTGTATCGAAACCGCCGTCGGCGGTAAATGGGGCTATCGCTGCACCGGCATGAGCTTTATCAACTTCGCCCGCGTAATGCTGGCGGCGCTGGAAGGCGGTCGTGATGCCACCAGCGGCAAAGTGTTCCTGCCACAAGAAAAAGCGTTGTCAGCGGGTAACTTCAACAACTTCGATGAAGTCATGGACGCATGGGATACGCAAATCCGTTACTACACCCGCAAATCAATCGAAATCGAATATGTGGTCGACACCATGCTGGAAGAGAACGTGCACGATATTCTCTGCTCGGCGCTGGTGGATGACTGTATTGAGCGAGCGAAAAGTATCAAGCAAGGCGGCGCGAAATATGACTGGGTTTCTGGCCTGCAGGTCGGCATTGCCAACCTCGGCAACAGCCTGGCGGCAGTGAAGAAACTGGTATTTGAACAGGGCGTGATTGGTCAGCAACAACTGGCTGCCGCGCTGGCGGAAGACTTCGACGGTCTGACTCACGAGCAGCTGCGTCAGCGTCTGATTAACGGCGCGCCGAAGTACGGCAATGATGACGATACTGTCGATACGCTGCTGGCTCGCGCTTATCAGACCTATATCGACGAACTGAAGCAGTACCATAACCCGCGCTACGGTCGTGGTCCGGTTGGCGGCAATTATTACGCAGGTACATCATCTATTTCCGCCAACGTACCATTCGGCGCGCAAACTATGGCAACGCCGGACGGACGTAAAGCGCATACCCCGCTGGCAGAAGGCGCAAGCCCGGCCTCCGGTACCGACCATCTCGGCCCAACGGCGGTCATTGGCTCGGTGGGTAAACTGCCTACCGCAGCGATTCTCGGCGGTGTGTTGCTCAACCAGAAACTGAATCCGGCGACGCTGGAGAACGAATCTGACAAGCAGAAACTGATGATCCTGCTGCGCACCTTCTTCGAAGTGCATAAAGGCTGGCACATTCAGTACAACATCGTTTCCCGCGAAACATTGCTGGAAGCGAAAAAACATCCAGATCAATACCGCGATCTGGTGGTGCGCGTAGCAGGTTATTCCGCCTTCTTCACCGCGCTCTCTCCAGACGCACAGGACGATATCATCGCCCGTACCGAACATATGCTGTAATCCCCTCAGCCCGGTGGCGTCGTCGCCGGGCCATATCATTCATGGTATCAATTTCTCGCTCAATTACATTCGAAATAAATTTGTGCCCTGCGTCACATTGTTATTACACTGTGGCGGTTTGCATTCATTGCCAGGAGCACTTCTATGAGCGTAAAAGTTATCGTCACAGACATGGACGGTACTTTTCTAAACGACGCCAAAACGTACAATCATGAGCGTTTTATGGCGCAGTATCAGGAACTGAAAAAGCGCGATATTGAGTTCGTTGTCGCCAGCGGTAACCAATATTACCAGCTCATTTCCTTCTTCCCTGAGCTAAAAGATGAAATCTCTTTTGTTGCAGAAAACGGCGCTCTGGTTTACGAACACGGCAAGCAGCTTTTTCACGGCGAACTGACCCGACATGAATCGCGGATTGTTATTGGCGAGTTATTGAAAGATAAACAACTGAATTTTGTCGCCTGTGGTCTGCAAAGTGCATACATCAGTGAAAATGCCCCGGAATCATTCGTTGCATTGATGGCAAAACACTACCATCGCCTGAAACCTGTAAAGGATTACCAGGACATTGACGACGTACTGTTCAAGTTTTCTTTGAACCTGCCGGATGAACAAATCCCGTTAGTGATCGACAAACTGCACATTGCACTCGACGGCATTATGAAACCGGTGACCAGTGGTTTTGGGTTTATTGACCTGATTATACCTGGCCTGCATAAAGCGAACGGTATTTCACGGTTACTGAAACGCTGGGATCTGTCGCCGCAAAATGTCGTGGCAATTGGTGACAGCGGTAACGACGCCGAAATGTTAAAAATGGCTTATTACTCTTTTGCAATGGGCAATGCTGCTGAAAGTATTAAACAAATCGCTCATTACGCTACGGATGACAATAATCATGAAGGCGCGCTGAATGTAATTCAGGCGGTGCTGGATAACATCGCTCCTTTCAATAGTTGATTTTCCCCGGGCCGGAGTGACCACTTCGGCCTCTCGCCTTTTTGCTCGCTTTGTGCGGTGACTCAAGATCTTTATCTTGCGTTAACTTATTTTTAACTTAAAGTATCAATCGTAATCATTTTACTTTCGAACGAAAGATGAGAGGTTGATATGACTTTTTCCTGTGAGACGCTGCCCACAGATGCGAAAGCGGCTATCCGAGAAATGAAAGCTGCGCTGCGGGAACAGCTCGGTGATGTACAACAGGTTTTCGATACACTCTCTGCAAAAATCGAAACGCGTGTTGCTGAAATCGATGCCCTAAAAGCGCAAGGGCTGCCGGTTTGGCCGGAAGTTTCTTATAGCGATATTGCCGCAAGTACAGTAAGCGATGTCACTCGCAATGAAATTAAACGTCGCGGCTGTGCAGTAATAAAAGGTCATTTCCCTCGCGAGCAGGCGCTGGCGTGGGATCGTGCCATGCTCGATTATCTCGATATCAATCATTTTGATGATGTTTATAAAGGCCCTGGCGACAGTTTTTTCGGCTCACTGGAGGCTTCTCGTCCCGAAATCTATCCCATTTACTGGTCACAAGCACAGATGCAGGCACGGCAGAGCGAAAATATGGCTGCTGTGCAATCTTTCCTGAACCGCCTGTGGAAGTCTGAAAGCAATGGCAAGCAGTGGTTTGATCCTGATATCAGTGTGATTTACCCGGACAGGATCCGTCGCCGTCCTCCAGGTACTACATCTAAAGGTCTGGGCGCGCATACCGATTCTGGTGCGCTGGAACGGTGGTTATTGCCCGCTTATCAGCGCGTTTTTGCCAATGTGTTCAATGGTAATTTCGATGATTACGATCCCTGGGATGCTGCACACCGGACCGATGTCGAAGAGTACACGGTGGATAACACGACCAAATGTTCAGTGTTCCGCACGTTTCAAGGCTGGACTGCGCTCTCTGATATGATATCGGGTCAGGGATTGTTGCATGTGGTGCCTATCCCGGAAGCGATGGCGTATGTTTTATTGCGCCCGCTGCTGGATGACGTACCGGACGATGAACTGTGCGGGGTTGCACCTGGCAAAGTTCTGCCCATTTCAGAGAAATGGCATCCGCTACTGATTAAAGCGCTGACATCCATTCCCGCGATAACAGCAGGGGATTCCGTCTGGTGGCACTGCGATGTGATTCACTCCGTCGCGCCAGTAGACAATCAACAGGGTTGGGGCAACGTGATGTATATCCCTGCTGCGCCAATGTGCGAGAAAAATCGGGCTTATGCACACAAAGTCAAAATGGCGCTGGAAAAAGGCGCATCACCGGGCGACTTCCCGCGGGAAGATTATGAAGCAAACTGGGAAGGCCGCTTTACACTGGATGATTTGAACATTCACGGTAAGCGCGCACTGGGCATGGACGTGTAAGAGTTGATGGATTATTGGAAGTGAGGTTAAGAAAGTAGGTTCGATGTTGCTCAGATTGCTGACAAAGTGCGCTTTGTTCATGCCGGATGCGGCCTACAAAGTCTTGCAGATTCAATATATTGCAGGGACTGCGTAGGCCTGATAAGCGTAGCGCATCAGGCAATCTTGCGTTTGTCCTCAGCCGCCGTCACCCCGACTGTATCGGGGTGACGGGCAATAACTTACTCGATCCCTCTGCTACGCAGATAATCTTCGTAATTACCGCTAAAGTCGATCACGCGTTCCGGGGTGATTTCCAGAATGCGGGTCGCCAGTGAACTTACAAACTCACGGTCGTGAGAAACAAAGATCAGCGTACCCTGATACAGTTCCAGCGCCATGTTCAGTGACTCGATGGATTCCATATCCAGGTGGTTGGTCGGTTCGTCCATGATCAGAATGTTCGGCTTCTGCATCATTAACTTACCAAACAGCATCCGCCCTTTTTCCCCACCGGAAAGCACTTTCGCAGGCTTTTTGATGTCGTCCTGGCTGAACAGTAAACGACCAAGAATGCTGCGTACCGCCTGCTCATCATCGCCTTCTTGCTTCCACTGACTCATCCATTCGAACACGGTCAGATCATTTTCGAACTCATATTCGTGGTCCTGGGCATAGTAACCAATGCGCGCGTTCTCAGACCATTTTACGGTGCCGCTTTCCGGTTGCAGATCGCCCACCAGCGTTTTCAACAGGGTCGATTTACCGACGCCGTTGGTGCCGAGTACCGCAAGTTTTTCACCGACTTCCAGCAGCAGGTTGAGATTTTTAAACAGCGGACCGTTATCAAACCCTTTAGTCAGACCTTCCACTTCCAGCGCGTTACGGAACAGTTTCTTATCCTGTTCAAAACGAATGAACGGGTTCTGACGACTGGAGGCTTTTACCTCTTCCAGTTTGATTTTATCAATCTGACGCGCGCGCGAAGTCGCCTGGCGAGATTTCGAGGCGTTGGCGCTAAAGCGGCTAACGAAGGATTGCAGCTCAGCAATCTGCGCTTTCTTCTTGGCGTTATCAGCCAGCAGACGTTCACGCGCCTGGGTCGCGGCCGTCATGTACTCATCGTAGTTGCCCGGATAAACGCGCAGTTCGCCGTAGTCCAGATCCGCCATGTGGGTACAAACCATGTTGAGGAAGTGACGGTCGTGCGAAATGATGATCATGGTACTGTCACGCTCGTTCAACACCTGCTCCAGCCAGCGAATGGTGTCGATGTCCAGGTTGTTGGTCGGTTCGTCGAGCAGGAGAATGTCCGGATCTGCAAACAGCGCCTGCGCCAGCAGCACACGCAGCTTCCAGCCAGGAGCAACTTCACTCATCGGGCCGTAGTGTTGTTCCAGTGGAATACCGACGCCAAGCAACAATTCCCCCGCACGCGATTCTGCAGAGTAACCGTCCATTTCGCCGTATTTCACTTCCAGATCGGCCACTTTGTAGCCATCTTCTTCGCTCATTTCCGGCAAAGCATAGATGCGGTCGCGCTCTTGCTTCACTTCCCACAACTCTTTATGCCCCATGATCACCGTATCCAGCACGGTGTACTCTTCAAAGGCAAATTGATCCTGGCGCAGCTTACCAATGCGCTCATTCGGATCGAGGGAAACGTTGCCCAGCGTCGGCTCAAGGTCGCCGCCGAGGATTTTCATAAAGGTGGATTTACCACTACCGTTCGCGCCAATCAGGCCGTAACGGTTGCCGCCGCCAAATTTGACGGAAATGTTTTCAAACAACGGCTTACTGCCGAACTGCATGGTGACGTTACTGGAAACTAACACAGGCGTATCCTGAAAAGAGATATGACAAACCGCGTATTATGCCATAAGTCTGAAAGAAGATCCCGTCCCCCGCTTAAGGTCTACACTCTTCCCAAAGGCAAAAAATGTGATTTAGTACACATCTGATTTCACTGTTAGCTGGAATGAACATATAATGCGCTTCCAATACTCTAATATTCTCAACCTAATGGCCTGCCAGGCACTAAATCTCGCTTAACATGAATATGAAATTGAAAACATTATTCGCAGCGGCCTTCGCTGTTGTCGGCTTTTGCAGTACCGCCTCTGCGGTAACTTATCCTCTGCCAACCGACGGGAGTCGCCTGGTTGGTCAGAATCAGGTGATCACTATCCCTGAAGGTAACACTCAGCCGCTGGAGTATTTTGCTGCCGAGTACCAGATGGGTCTTTCCAACATGATGGAAGCTAACCCTGGTGTGGATACCTTCCTGCCGAAAGGCGGCACCGTACTGAACATTCCACAGCAGTTGATCCTGCCAGATACCGTGCATGAAGGTATCGTGATTAACAGCGCAGAGATGCGTTTGTACTACTATCCGAAAGGGACCAACACCGTTATCGTGTTGCCGATCGGGATTGGTCAGTTAGGTAAAGACACACCTATCAACTGGACCACCAAAGTAGAGCGTAAGAAAGCAGGCCCGACCTGGACACCGACCGCCAAAATGCACGCCGAGTACCGCGCAGCAGGCGAACCGCTTCCGGCTGTCGTTCCGGCTGGCCCGGATAACCCAATGGGGCTGTATGCACTGTACATCGGTCGCCTGTACGCTATCCACGGCACCAACGCTAACTTCGGTATCGGTCTGCGCGTAAGCCACGGCTGTGTGCGTCTGCGTAACGAAGACATTAAATTCCTGTTCGAGAAAGTGCCAGTCGGTACTCGCGTGCAGTTTATTGATGAGCCGGTAAAAGCGACTACCGAGCCAGACGGCAGCCGTTATATTGAAGTCCATAACCCGCTGTCTACCACCGAAGCCCAGTTTGAAGGTCAGGAAATTGTACCGATTACTCTGACGAAGAGCGTGCAGACAGTGACCACTCAGCCAGACGTTGATCAGGCGGTTCTGGACCAGGCTATTCAAAACCGTTCCGGGATGCCGGTTCGTCTGAATTAATCGTTAAAACTTAAGCAAAAGGCGGAGTGATAATCCGCCTGAGGATGCTGATGGCAATACATAATTGCCTGATGCGCTACGCTTATCAGGCCTACGCAGAACCTGCAATATATTGAATCCGCAAGTTTTTGTAGGCCGCATCCGGCATGAACAAAGCGCGTATTACCAACAATCAGAGGCGGACTAATAATCCGCCTTTTTAATTTGCCCGACCTTACCTCGCCGGGATCATAACCAACAAAACATATCCCACCAGCGCCGCCCACAACAGCATCGGTATTGAATAGAGATGGAAACGCCACCAGATACGGCGATCGTTCGCCATCCGTAGCGCAATCAAATTTGCCAGCGATCCGGGTAATAAACCAAAGCCACCTACGTTTACCGCCCATGCCAGTAGTAAAGACGGTGGCACATAATTGAGCAGCAAAATCGTGCTCGGCACGTTACTGATTACCTGCGATAAACCAATCGCCGTCAGCCATAATCCAGGTTCAGATAAATGACTCACGTTGCTCAACACGCCCTGTAATACCGGAAGTTGGGTCAGTAAATGGACGTCGATAAACATCGCCATAAACACCAGCAGCAACGTCCAGTCCACGCTCAGCACCACGCGACGCGCCAGCAGCGCAAAGCCCGCCGCCACAATCACCAGCCCCCACAGCTCTTGTTTTAGCTCAAGCGTCGTAAGAAAGACGATATACAGCCCCAGACAACTCCACACCAGCCGAGGTTTCCACTCCGGCATCTGCGAACCGGTATGGTATTGCAGCGCCTTTCCAGGGAAACAACACCAACACAGCAGCAGTAGTGTCAGCATCATCGCACCAGCCAGCGGGGCCATTTGGGCAATAAAACCAACAAACGAAAGATCAGAGCGTCCCCAGATTAGGATATTTTGCGGATTGCCAATTGGCGTCAGCAACGATCCGGCATTCACCGCCAACGCCTCGAAAATAATCAGCCGATTAACCGGGATCTCACACAGTCTTTTTAGCGTGATGGTCAGCGGAACAACAATAAACAGCGCGACGTCGTTGGTCAGAAACGTAGAAAGCAGCGCCGCTGCCAGCACCATAAACATCGCCAGTCGACGCTCAGTAGCAAAACGGCGCACCATTTTGCGCCCAAGCACATCAAAATAACCGCTTAACTCGACCCCTTTGGTCAGCAGCATCAGGCCACTTAAGGTGATGATGGTGTGCCAGTCAATAGCGCCAGGCCAGGACTTAGGTGTGAAAGGAACGAAAAAACTTAATCCGATGCCAACGAGAATTAATAACTGAAAAAAGCGATCGCCTTGCAGCGTGCGTAAAAAAGGCAGACTCATTTGGCACCGTGTTTCTGGGTAAACAAACGAAAGGCGTCCAGCGTCTCTTCACTGACATGGTGCTCCATGCCTTCCGCGTCGCGACGGGCGATTTCCGGGCTAACGCCCAATACCAGCAAGAAGTTTTCAACTATCTGATGCCGCTCGCGGCTTTCCTGTGCCAGCTTCTCTCCTTCCGCCGTTAAAAACACGCCACGCCAGGGGATCATTTCAATCAATCCCATTGTTGCCAGGCGCTTAAGCATTTTAGCCACCGTAGGTTGAGAGACTCCCAGACGGGCGGCCATATCAACCTGGCGCGCTTCTCCCACCTCCATCATCAGGTCAGAAATCAGCTCAACGTAATCGTCGATAAGTTCACGGCGATGTGCCTCTCTGACCTGGCGGAATCCTTCAACGTGCTCTTCCACGTTCACTAACTGCGTCACTTTTTTTGCTGTTGGCGTACCTGCGCGACGACTCATTGTGCTTCCTCATTATGGTGACGCATGGATAGCGTTCTCATTTCGTGCACACATTGTAAACCAGAGTTGCTAAGGCACAAAAATTTAACGTTTTAGCAATAGCTATATAATATAGCCTGTGCTATATCTGTATGTAATGCAATCATCCCTCATGGATCGACGGGATTAGCAAGTCAGGAGGTCTTATGAATGAGTTCAAGAGGTGTATGCGCGTGTTTAGTCACTCTCCCTTTAAAGTACGGTTAATGCTGCTCTCGATGTTGTGCGATATGGTCAACAACAAACCGCAGCAAGATAAACCTTCCGATAAATAGCGGCGTCGCGGTACGCCGCTTTACTCCTGCTTTATTGCAGGCATAGATTGTTCTGGATTGAAAACCCCACTTTTTATCGGATTTGCTATTCTCTTCGCAAAAGATTTGTTCCTCAGTAGTTGACCTGAGCGGCAGCTCGCTCTATCTTCTTGCAGCCCTGCGTATATTGCGGCTCGCAGATGCGGACCCTTCCCCCTCTTCACGCACTCTTGCAGGTATTGACCCTTGACGCCAGGGTAAGCACATGGCGTTTGTTACGATAGTGGCATATGAACTTAACCCTTAAAGAATCGCTTGTTTCCCGTAGCCGGGTTTTTAGCCCGTGGACTGCGTTCTACTTTTTACAGTCGCTATTGATTAACCTTGGTTTAGGTTATCCCTTTAGTTTTCTCTATACCGTCGCTTTTACTGCCGTTTTGCTTTTGTTATGGCGGATGTTGCCGCGCGTGCAAAAAATCTTAATAGGTGTCTGTTCGCTGGTGGCGGCCTGTTATTTTCCTTTTGCTCAGGCGTACGGTGCGCCTAACTTCAATACATTGCTGGCGCTGCATTCCACCAATATGGAAGAGTCGACCGAAATTCTTACGATCTTCCCGTGGTATAGCTATCTGGTCGGCTTATTTATTTTTGCGCTCGGCGTGATTGCGATCAGGCGGAAAAAAGAGGATGAAAAAGCACGCTGGAATAAATTCGACAGCCTGTGTCTGGTATTCAGTGTGGCGACATTTTTTGTCGCTCCGGTTCAAAATCTCGCCTGGGGCGGTGTATTTAAACTCAAAGACACCGGTTATCCGGTATTTCGTTTTGCCAGGGATGTTATCGTCAATAATAACGAGGTGATTGAAGAGCAAGAACGGATGGCGAAACTTTCCGGGATGAAAGATACCTGGACAGTCACTGCGGTTAAACCAAAATATCACACTTATGTGGTGGTCATTGGCGAAAGCGCACGTCGCGATGCCCTCGGTGCCTTTGGCGGTCACTGGAACAATACCCCGTTTGCCAGTAGCGTTAACGGCTTGATTTTTGCTGATTACATTGCTGCCAGTGGCTCCACGCAGAAATCTCTCGGATTAACGCTTAACCGCGTAGTCGATGGTAAGCCACAGTTTCAGGATAACTTTGTGACCCTGGCCAACCGAGCAGGATTCCAGACCTGGTGGTTTTCTAATCAGGGGCAAATAGGCGAATACGATACGGCTATCGCCAGCATCGCTAAACGTGCAGATGAAGTTCACTTCCTGAAAAACGGTAATTTTGAAGCAGATAAGAACGCTAAAGACGAAGAACTACTGACAATGACCGCTCAGGTATTGGCGGAAGAACACTCGCAGCCGCAACTGATTGTTTTGCATCTGATGGGTTCACATCCTCAGGCCTGTGACCGGACACAAGGCAAATACGAAACCTTTGTACAATCGAAAGAAACATCGTGCTATCTCTACACCATGACGCAAACGGACGATTTGCTGCGCAAACTGTACGACCAGTTACGCAACAGCGGCAGCAGTTTCTCCATGGTTTATTTTTCAGACCACGGTTTAGCCTTTAAAGAACGCGGAAAAGAAGTGCAATACCTGGCCCACGATGATAAATATCAGCAGAATTTCCAGGTGCCTTTTATGGTCATTTCCAGCGACGATAAAGCGCATCGGGTGATTAAAGCCCGCCGTTCAGCCAATGATTTCTTAGGTTTTTTCTCACAGTGGACGGGAATTAAAGCGCAGGAAATCAACATCAACTACCCGTTTATTTCCGAGAAGAAAGCCGGGCCGATATACATCACCAACTTCCAGTTACAGAAGGTGGATTACAACCATCTCGGAACCGATATTTTCGACCCGAAACCTTAAAAACAAAAATCCGCCCCGAAGGGCGGATTTTTTATATCACCGAAGTGATTAGAAGCGGTAACCAACACCGGCAATCCAGGTGCCTACGTCAACGCTACGAATACGGCTCTGCTCGTAAGAGAAGTCCAGCGCAACGTTTTCGATCGGGTTGAACTGCAGACCTGCGCCGTAGGAGAAACCGTAGTCGCTGGTGTCGTGTTTATAGGTCGGGTAGTTGGTGTCCTGGAATTTACCGTAGCCCACACCTACAACACCGTAGATGCTCGCCCAGTCGTTGATGCGGTATGCCGGACCAGCGGTGATGCCGTAGTACTGGGTTTTGTTGTAATCGCCTGCACTGTTAGTACGACTTTTTTCAGTGTAAGTGAAAGAACCGATCACACCCAGCGGGCTGTTGTCTTCTTCATAGCGGTATTTCAGGTTGAAACCGCCCATTTTGTTCATTTTGCCCTGAGCGTCACTCTGAGCGTAACCGCCAGTTACGGTAGAAGTCGCAGCTACGGAAGTACCTGCGGTGAAAGCCAGAACTGCGGCCAGTGCTGAAAGACATGCAATTTTTTTCATAACCACCTCAAATGTGATTCAAATAAGTCCTAAGCTTTAAATATATCAAAAATTAATGGGAAACTCTTCGCGATTTGTGATGTCTAACGGGCCATTTCATGTAACAGAACGTTTCCACATGCCGCTATCCATCTAAATTTAAATCATTTTTTCAGTGAACCGCGTAAGTATTACGCATATTTTCACTGCCGTTCATCCAGATTATTCCTAATCACCAAGCTGATGAATCAATCAATCCTGGCGCATTTTAGTCAAAACGGGGAAAAATTTTTCAACAAATGCTCAACCAGTTTTAGTTATATCCAGTACACTCCTCGCTTTACCTGACTATACAAATTTATGGGGGAACGGATGCCAGGGACATTACGTAAAATGCCGGTCTGGTTACCGATATTATTATTGCTCGTTGCCATGGCGTCTATTCAGGGCGGGGCCTCATTAGCAAAGTCGCTTTTTCCATTGGTTGGCGCGCCGGGCGTGACTGCACTGCGTCTGGCGCTGGGAACACTGATTCTTATCGCATTCTTTAAACCGTGGCGACTGCGGTTTGCCAAAGAACAGCGCTTGCCGCTGCTGTTTTACGGCATCTCACTGGGTGGAATGAACTATCTTTTTTATCTTGCTATTCAGACCGTACCGCTTGGGATTGCGGTGGCGCTGGAGTTCACCGGGCCACTGGCAGTGGCGCTGTTCTCTTCTCGTCGCCCCGTAGACTTTGTTTGGGTTGTGCTGGTGGTACTCGGCCTGTGGTTCCTGCTGCCGCTGGGGCAGGATGTTTCGCATGTCGACCTAACCGGCTGTGCGCTGGCGCTCGGTGCCGGTGCTTGTTGGGCTATCTACATATTAAGTGGGCAACGCGCCGGTGCGGAACACGGCCCGGCGACGGTGGCTATCGGTTCGCTGATTGCAGCGCTTATTTTCGTGCCGATTGGCGCATTCCAGGCTGGAGAGGCGCTCTGGCACTGGTCGGTTGTTCCATTGGGTCTGGCTGTCGCTATCCTCTCTACCGCTCTGCCCTATTCGCTTGAGATGATTGCCCTCACCCGTCTGCCGACCCGGACATTTGGTACGCTAATGAGTATGGAGCCTGCACTGGCTGCCGTTTCCGGAATGATTTTCCTCGGTGAGACATTGGCGCCAATACAACTGCTGGCCCTCGGCGCGATTATTGCCGCCTCAATGGGCTCAACGCTAACAGCGCGCAAAGAGACTAAAATTAAAGAATTAGATATTAATTAAACCTACCTTTCTGCATGGTTATGCATAACCATGCAGAATATGACACGAATCTTCATCCCTTCCTTTTTTATATATCTTGTTATCCAAAAACCTATTATCTGTGAATAGTTCGCGTAAAAAAGAAAATAAGAATCGTCTCCAGCAATATACATAACTATGTGAATTTATATGGTTTTTATTTTTCACGCTTGTTACCGCTATTAGTGTGATAGGGACAGCCAGAATAGCGGAACACCAGGGTGGTGCTATACTTAGTCTCGTTAATTACTGGGACATAACATCAAGAGGATATGAAATTATGAGTACCGCTAAATTAGTCAAAGCAAAAGCGACCAATCTGCTTTATACCCGCAACGATGTCTCTGACAGCGAGAAGAAAGCGACAGTTGAGTTGCTGAATCGCCAGGTTATCCAGTTTATTGATCTCTCTTTGATTACCAAACAAGCGCACTGGAACATGCGCGGCGCTAACTTCATTGCCGTACATGAGATGCTGGATGGTTTCCGTACCGCACTGACCGATCACCTGGATACTATGGCAGAGCGCGCAGTGCAGCTGGGTGGCGTTGCCCTTGGTACCACTCAAGTTATTAACAGCAAAACTCCGCTGAAAAGCTACCCGCTGGACATCCACAGCGTTCAGGATCACCTGAAAGAGCTGGCTGACCGTTACGCGATTGTTGCCAACGACGTGCGCAAAGCGATTGGCGAAGCGAAAGATGACGACACCG
This sequence comes from Escherichia sp. E4702, assembly GCF_963883545.1. NCBI lineage: Bacteria > Pseudomonadati > Pseudomonadota > Gammaproteobacteria > Enterobacterales > Enterobacteriaceae > Escherichia > Escherichia sp. E4702. The sequence continues at coordinate 82,427 of NZ_CAWORF010000019.1, forward strand.
CAGATATCCTGACCGCCGCTTCCCGCGACCTGGATAAATTCTTGTGGTTTATCGAATCTAATATCGAATAAATCCATCGCAGATGGTGCAAAACTTAAGTAAGCGATAAAAGCGGCTTCCTGACAGGAGGCCGTTTTGTATTGCTGCCCGCCTCTACGCACTTTTTTAGTGCAACTCATCGCCTTCTTTGCCTGTCAAAGTAAAATACTTGTATCAACAACATCACACAATCGTTACACAAAGATTGTTTTTTCATCAGAATTTACGCTAAATAATCTATGTGTTGAGTGCACTATTTTTGCGCACCACTTTGGCGCCCCAATATGGTGCAGACCGGAGATGTTGCCCTATAAATTGTGCAACCCGTTTTTACTGCTCCTATAAAAATCAAAGAGTTGTAAAACTGGCACGATTTTTTCATATACGTAAATGCCACGCAGGGGATCGTCCCGTGGATAGAAAAAAGGAAATGCTATGAAGTCTGTATTAAAAGTTTCACTGGCTGCACTGACCCTGGCTTTTGCGGTTTCTTCTCATGCCGCGGATAAAAAACTGGTTGTGGCGACGGATACCGCCTTCGTTCCGTTTGAATTTAAACAGGGCGACAAATACGTTGGTTTTGATGTGGATCTGTGGGCTGCTATCGCCAAAGAACTGAAGCTGGATTACGAACTGAAACCAATGGATTTCAGCGGCATCATCCCAGCACTGCAAACCAAAAACATCGATCTGGCGCTGGCGGGCATTACCATTACCGACGAGCGTAAAAAAGCGATCGATTTCTCTGACGGCTACTACAAAAGCGGCCTGTTAGTGATGGTGAAAGCCAACAATAACGATGTGAAAAGCGTGAAAGATCTCGATGGTAAAGTGGTTGCAGTGAAGAGTGGCACTGGCTCCGTTGATTACGCAAAAGCAAACATCAAAACTAAAGATCTGCGTCAGTTCCCGAACATCGATAACGCCTATATGGAACTGGGTACCAACCGCGCAGACGCCGTCCTGCACGACACACCAAACATTCTTTACTTCATCAAAACCGCCGGTAACGGTCAGTTCAAAGCGGTAGGCGACTCTCTGGAAGCACAGCAATACGGTATTGCGTTCCCGAAAGGTAGCGACGAGCTGCGTGACAAAATCAACGGCGCATTGAAAACCCTGCGCGAGAACGGCACATACAACGAAATCTACAAAAAATGGTTCGGTACTGAACCGAAATAATGATTGCCTTTAATTTATGGCCCGGTGGCCTTTTGCATACCGGGCCAGCGTTTCGCCCCGCCAGCCTTCTGGCTCGGGTATTTACACCACGGTAACAGGAACAACATATGCAGTTTGACTGGAGTGCCATCTGGCCTGCCATTCCGCTTCTGATTGAAGGCGCCAAAATGACCCTGTGGATTTCGGTCCTCGGTCTGGCTGGCGGCCTGGTGATCGGACTGGCGGCAGGTTTTGCACGCACCTTCGGTGGTTGGATAGCCAACCACGTCGCGCTGGTCTTTATTGAAGTGATCCGCGGCACACCTATCGTCGTCCAGGTGATGTTTATCTACTTCGCCCTGCCGATGGCGTTTAACGACTTACGCATCGACCCGTTTACTGCGGCGGTGGTCACCATCATGATCAACTCCGGCGCGTACATTGCGGAAATCACGCGTGGTGCGGTGCTGTCAATCCACAAAGGTTTTCGTGAAGCAGGACTGGCGCTCGGCCTTTCACGTTGGGAAACCATTCGCTACGTCATTTTACCGCTGGCACTGCGCCGTATGCTGCCGCCGCTGGGTAACCAGTGGATCATCAGCATTAAAGATACCTCGCTGTTTATTGTTATCGGCGTGGCGGAACTGACCCGTCAGGGGCAAGAAATTATTGCCGGTAACTTCCGCGCCCTTGAGATCTGGAGCGCCGTGGCGGTGTTCTATCTGATTATTACCCTGGTGCTGAGCTTTATTCTGCGTCGTCTGGAAAGAAGGATGAAAATCCTGTGATTGAATTTAAAAACGTCTCCAAGCACTTTGGCCCAACCCAGGTGCTGCACAATATCGATTTGAATATTGCCCAGGGCGAAGTCGTGGTGATTATCGGGCCGTCCGGTTCCGGTAAATCGACCCTGCTGCGCTGCATCAACAAACTGGAAGAAATCACCTCCGGCGATCTGATTGTCGATGGTCTGAAGGTTAACGATCCGAAAGTTGACGAGCGCCTGATTCGCCAGGAAGCGGGTATGGTGTTCCAGCAGTTTTACCTTTTCCCGCATCTGACGGCGCTGGAAAACGTCATGTTTGGCCCGCTACGCGTGCGTGGCGCGAACAAAGAAGAGGCGGAAAAACTGGCACGTGAACTGCTGGCGAAAGTCGGTCTGGCGGAACGCGCCCATCACTACCCTTCCGAACTTTCTGGTGGTCAGCAGCAGCGTGTAGCGATTGCCCGCGCGCTGGCGGTGAAACCGAAAATGATGCTGTTTGATGAACCGACTTCCGCTCTTGACCCGGAACTGCGCCATGAAGTGCTGAAGGTTATGCAGGATCTGGCTGAAGAAGGGATGACGATGGTGATCGTGACCCACGAAATCGGTTTTGCCGAGAAAGTAGCTTCGCGCCTGATCTTTATCGACAAAGGCCGGATTGCGGAAGATGGCGATCCGCAGGCGTTGATCAAGAATCCGCCGAGCCAGCGCTTGCAGGAATTTTTACAGCACGTCTCTTAATAAGACACATTGCCTGATGCGCTACGCTTATCAGGCCTACAGGATATATGGCAACTTATTAAAATTGCATGAACGTGTAGGACGGATAAGGCGTTCACGCCGCATCCGGCAAAAAGCCCGCACGTTGTCAGCAACCTGCTTAATATCCCTTCCTCCCTTTCACCCGAAAGGGAGGCACACCAGATTCCTCTCATTTAAAATCGCCCCTCCCCCAGCATCTATACTTATCTTTTTGCTCTGTTTTCTCACTGGAGGAGTCATGCGGTGGATCCTGTTCATCCTCTTCTGCCTACTGGGCGCACCTGCCCACGCGGTATCCATACCCGGCGTTACAACCACAACGACAACGGACTCAACGACTGAACCGGCCCCGGAACCGGATATCGAACAAAAAAAAGCGGCCTATGGCGCACTGGCGGATGTGCTGGATAATGACACCTCGCGTAAAGAGTTGATCGACCAGTTGCGCACCGTCGCCGCGACGCCCCCTGCGGAACCGGTCCCGAAGATCGTGCCGCCGACGCTGGTTGAAGAGCAAACCGTGCTGCAAAAGGTCACCGAAGTCAGCCGCCATTATGGTGAAGCCCTTTCCGCCCGCTTCGGGCAACTTTATCGCAATATCACCGGCTCCCCGCATAAGCCGTTTAATCCACAAACCTTCAGCAATGCGCTGAGCCATTTTTCAATGTTAGCGGTATTAGTGTTTGGTTTTTACTGGCTGATTCGTCTGTGCGCACTGCCGCTGTATCGCAAAATGGGTCAGTGGGCGCGGCAAAAAAATCGTGAGCGCAGCAACTGGTTGCAGCTTCCGGCGATGATTATCGGGGCGTTTATTATCGACCTGCTGTTACTGGCACTGACATTATTTGTCGGCCAGGTATTAAGCGACAACCTGAATGCGGGCAGTCGCACCATCGCTTTCCAACAAAGTTTGTTTCTCAACGCCTTTGCCCTGATTGAATTTTTCAAAGCTGTACTACGCCTGATTTTTTGCCCAAACGTGGCGGAGCTGCGCCCGTTCACGATTCAGGACGAGAGCGCCCGTTACTGGAGCCGTCGCCTGAGCTGGTTAAGCAGCCTGATTGGCTATGGCCTGATTGTGGCCGTGCCGATTATCTCTAATCAGGTGAATGTACAGATAGGTGCGCTGGCGAACGTCATCATTATGCTGTGCATGACCGTCTGGGCGTTGTACCTGATCTTTCGTAATAAAAAAGAGATTACCCAACATTTGCTCAACTTTGCGGAGCATTCGCTGGCCTTTTTCAGCCTGTTTATCCGCGCCTTTGCGCTGGTGTGGCACTGGCTGGCAAGCGCCTATTTTATCGTGCTGTTTTTCTTTTCGTTGTTCGATCCAGGCAACAGCCTGAAATTTATGATGGGTGCAACGGTGCGCAGCCTGGCGATTATTGGTATCGCAGCGTTTGTTTCCGGTATGTTTTCCCGCTGGCTGGCGAAAACCATCACCCTCTCGCCACATACTCAGCGTAACTATCCGGAGCTGCAAAAACGGCTGAATGGCTGGCTTTCGGCGGCACTGAAAACGGCGCGTATTCTGACAGTCTGCGTGGCGGTAATGTTGCTGTTGAGCGCATGGGGATTGTTCGATTTCTGGAACTGGCTGCAAAACGGCGCGGGGCAGAAAACCGTAGATATCCTGATCCGTATCGCACTCATTCTTTTCTTCTCGGCGGTTGGCTGGACGGTGCTCGCCAGTTTGATCGAAAACCGGCTGGCTTCGGATATTCATGGCCGCCCGCTACCCAGCGCCCGCACGCGTACCCTGCTGACGCTGTTTCGTAACGCGCTGGCGGTGATTATCAGTACCATCACCATCATGATTGTGTTGTCGGAAATCGGCGTCAATATCGCGCCATTGCTGGCAGGTGCCGGGGCATTAGGTCTGGCTATCTCGTTTGGTTCGCAAACGCTGGTAAAAGATATTATCACCGGGGTATTTATTCAGTTTGAAAACGGCATGAACACCGGGGATTTAGTGACCATCGGACCGTTGACCGGCACAGTGGAACGGATGTCGATTCGCTCCGTGGGCGTGCGCCAGGATACCGGGGCGTATCACATCATTCCGTGGTCTTCGATTACCACTTTTGCTAACTTCGTCCGCGGCATTGGTTCGGTGGTGGCAAATTACGATGTTGATCGCCATGAAGATGCTGATAAAGCCAATCAGGCACTGAAAGATGCGGTAGCGGAATTGATGGAAAACGAAGAAATTCGCGGGCTGATTATTGGTGAGCCGAACTTTGCCGGGATTGTCGGCTTAAGCAATACCGCGTTTACACTGCGTGTGTCGTTCACCACGCTGCCACTCAAACAGTGGACGGTACGCTTTGCCCTCGACAGCCAGGTGAAAAAGCATTTCGACCTGGCGGGTGTTCGCGCGCCAGTGCAGACTTATCAGGTGCTGCCGGCTCCGGGCGCGGCCCCGGCAGAACCGCTGCCACCGGGGGAGCCAACGCTTTAACGCTGGCGATTGACAAAACGGCGACGCTGCTCGTCGTTCATAAAGGTCCAGGCAATAAAGCGACTCTGCTTTTGCCCCTGGGCCATCTCTTTTTTGACCACTTTCACCGCGCCAACATCCGTCAGAGCACGATACAACGGCGGTAAGTTTTCACCACGAGATACCAGCGAGGTAAACCACATCACCTGCTTCGCGAAGCCTTTGCTCTCTTCAATCATCTTTTTGATAAAGGCGACTTCACCGCCTTCACACCACAACTCCTGTTGCTGACCACCAAAGTTCAGTGCATCGTCTTTGTTCAGCCCAAGGTTACGGCGTTTACGCTCACTACCTGCCCGTGCCGCAGCGGCGGAATCGTGGAATGGCGGGTTACACAAGGTCGCGTCGTATTGCTCGTTTTTATGGATGATGCCGTTAAAAATCGCCCCACTCTCTTTTTGTCGACGCAGACGAATAGCGCGGTTAAGCCCTGGATTAGCACTGATGATCGCCTGCGCACTGCTTAACGCCTGGCTGCTGGTTTCGCTGCCGGTAAAACGCCAGCCATATTCATGTACGCCAATCAGCGGGTAAATACAGTTCGCACCAACGCCGATATCCAGAATGCTGGCATTAGCTGGAATTGTTCCGCTTGCTTCTGCCAGTAAATCGGCAAGGTGATGAATATAATCCGCCCGGCCCGGTACTGGCGGGCAGAGAAAACCGTCCGGAATATCCCAGTTCGCTACGGCGTAAAAATGGGCCAGCAACGCCTTATTGAGCGCCTTCACCGCCAGCGGATTGGCAAAGTCTACGCTTTGCTCCCCGGCGGGTGTAAGCGTGAGGAATTGCCTGAGTTCAGGATTCACCTGACAAAGCGTGGCGAGATCGTAGCGGCTGTGATGACGGTTGCGCGGATGCAACCCCGGTTTCTGGGCGGACATAGCATTCTCCTTTAAGCAGCGGCGTAAGATACCCGCATAACGCGACAGGGTAAATATCTGGCTGCGTTTATCGTTTCGAAAGACCTTAACATGACTATGGCTTATAGCAATTCACCATAAAAATCAGCATCATGCATGTCATTGATTTGTCTTGTTTTGTAAAAATATATCGTTCAAAAAATAAGCACATCTCTGTCAATTTTTTGCGTCATTTGCATCGCACGGGCGACCTACACTTATCAGGCACTACTCGTTGTATTTCTGAGGATGTCATTATGAAAAAGTGCCTCGCACTACTGATTGCCACCGTCCTGAGCGGAATCACCTTCACGGCTTATGCCGCGCAGCCTCTGAGTAACCAGGACAGCGGTCAGCTACGGCCCGCCGGTACCGTTTCGGCAACTGGCGCATCAAACCTAAGCGATCTGGAGGATAAACTGGCAGAAAAAGCGCGCGAACAAGGCGCGAAAGGTTATGTCATTAATTCCGCAGGCGGAAATGACCAGATGTTCGGTACTGCAACCATCTACAAATAACCCCACCAACGTAACTGCATTCGCCTCTGGATGCAGTTTTCGCCTGTTTTGTAATCAAAAAACATCAAATATGAACGCAATGTAAATAAATGTATTTCTTTTTCGCGCAATGGGTGATAGAAAATCGCGCTAAGTGATAATGCTTATCAAAATTATTATCACTTTCACGAACACTATTACGGGATTAACAGTGGCATCGCATCCGCAGAGATGCTTTCTCGTGACAGTGAAAACTTAAACATATAAGAAAAAGTCACCTGCTAAATGGAAAACAATCGCAATTTCCCTGCCAGACAATTTCATTCGCTCACGTTCTTTGCCGGTCTTTGTATTGGCATCACGCCTGTGGCTCAGGCACTCGCCGCCGAAGGGCAAACTAACGCGGATGACACGCTGGTTGTCGAAGCCTCAACGCCTTCGCTTTATGCGCCACAACAATCTGCCGATCCGAAATTCTCGCGTCCGGTAGCGGATACGACCCGCACGATGACGGTGATTTCTGAACAAGTGATTAAAGATCAGGGCGCGACTAACCTTACCGACGCGCTCAAAAACGTCCCCGGCGTAGGTGCATTTTTTGCTGGTGAGAACGGTAACTCCACCACTGGCGACGCCATTTATATGCGCGGTGCCGACACCTCTAACAGTATTTATATTGATGGCATTCGCGATATCGGCAGCGTCTCGCGCGACACCTTCAATACTGAGCAGGTCGAAGTGATTAAAGGGCCGTCCGGTACCGACTACGGGCGCAGCGCGCCGACGGGCTCGATCAATATGATCAGCAAGCAGCCGCGCAATGATTCCGGCATTGACGCCTCCGCCAGTATTGGCAGCGCCTGGTTCCGCCGCGGCACGCTGGACGTCAATCAGGTGATTGGCGATACCTCCGCGGTACGTCTGAATGTGATGGGCGAAAAAACGCACGATGCCGGACGCGACAAAGTCAAAAATGAGCGTTACGGCGTCGCCCCTTCCGTGGCATTTGGTCTTGGTACATCGAATCGTTTGTATCTCAACTATTTACACGTTACCCAGCACAATACGCCAGACGGAGGCATTCCGACCATTGGTTTACCGGGCTATTCCGCACCTTCTGCGGGTACGGCGGCGCTGAATCATTCCGGAAAAGTAGATACGCATAACTTTTATGGCACGGATTCCGATTACGACGATTCGACCACCGATACCGCCACCATGCGTTTTGAGCACGACATCAACGATAACACCACCATTCGCAATACGACCCGATGGTCGCGCGTGAAGCAGGATTACCTGATGACGGCGATTATGGGCGGGGCGTCGAATATTACCCAGCCCACCAGCGATGTGAATAGTTGGACCTGGTCACGTACGGCGAACACCAAAGATGTGAGTAATAAAATTCTCACCAACCAGACCAACCTGACTACCACGTTTTATACCGGCTCTATCGGTCATGATGTTAGTACTGGCGTGGAATTTACCCGTGAAACGCAGACCAACTACGGCGTTAATCCGGTGACGTTACCGGCGGTGAATATTTATCATCCTGACAGCAGCATTCATCCCGGCGGCCTGACGCGCAACGGCGCAAACGCCAATGGTCAGACGGATACCTTCGCAATTTATGCCTTCGATACGCTGCAAATCACCCGTGATTTTGAGCTGAACGGCGGAGTTCGGCTGGATAATTATCATACTGAATACGACAGTGCTACCGCCTGCGGCGGCAGTGGACGCGGCGCAGTCACCTGCCCTGCTGGCGTGGCAAACGGTTCTCCGGTCACCACCGTCGACACTGCCAAGTCGGGCAATCTGGTCAACTGGAAAGCCGGGGCGCTGTATCACCTGACGGAAAACGGCAATGTCTATATTAACTATGCCGTTTCCCAGCAGCCGCCGGGCGGCAACAACTTCGCCCTTGCGCAGTCTGGCAGCGGTAACAGCGCCAGCCGCACCGACTTTAAACCGCAAAAAGCCAACACCAGTGAGATTGGCACCAAATGGCAGGTGCTGGATAAACGCCTGTTGCTTACCGCCGCGCTGTTCCGTACTGATATCGAAAATGAAGTTGAGCAAAACGATGACGGGACTTACTCACAATACGGTAAGAAACGCGTCGAAGGCTATGAGATATCCGTGGCCGGGAATATCACGCCCGCGTGGCAGGTGATTGGCGGATATACCCAGCAAAAAGCGACCATAAAAAATGGCGCGGACGTGGCTCAGGATGGTTCATCATCACTGCCATATACGCCGGAGCACGCCTTTACCTTATGGAGCCAATATCAGGCAACCGATGATATTTCCGTTGGCGCGGGCGCGCGTTACATCGGCAGTATGCATAAAGGTTCAGACGGCGCGGTGGGAACGCCAGCATTTACCGAAGGTTATTGGGTCGCCGATGCCAAACTGGGATATCGGGTTAATCGCAATCTCGACTTCCAGCTAAACGTCTACAACCTGTTTGATACCGATTACGTCGCCTCAATCAACAAGAGCGGCTACCGTTATCACCCGGGCGAACCAAGAACCTTCTTGCTCACCGCCAATATGCATTTCTGATTCAGATGTGGGGCGCAGGGCTCACTAATGTTGATGGCGAGAACAGGACTGCCTGATGCGCTGCGCTTATCAGGCCTACAAGGTTGTGCAATGCATTGAATTCACATCATTTGGTAGGCCAGATAAGGCGTTCACGCCGCATCCGGCATCTGAACACCGTTGCCTGATGCGCTGCGCTTATCAGGCCTACAAGGTTGTGCAACACATTGAATTCACATCATTTTGTAGGCCGGATAAGGCGTTCACGCCGCATCCGGCACCTGAGTACCATTGCCTGATGCGCTACGCTTATCAGGCCTACAAGGTTGTGCAATACATTGAATTCACATCATTTGGTAGGCCGGAAAAGGCGTTCACGCCGTATCCGGCATGACTGTTAAAAATCGGTGTGGGCGCAGGCCCCACTTTTTGGAGAACTTGTATGATGTACCACATTCCCGGCGTGTTATCGCCACAGGACGTCGCCCGGTTTCGCGAACAACTGGAACGAGCCGAATGGGTTGATGGACGCGTCACCACTGGCGCACAAGGCGCACAAGTTAAGAACAATCAGCAAGTTGATATCCGCAGCGCCCTGTACGCCGAATTGCAAAATGAGGTGCTGAACGCGGTTAACCAACATGCTTTGTTCTTTGCCGCTGCCTTGCCGCGTACCCTTTCCACGCCGCTGTTTAATCGCTACCAGAACAATGAAACCTATGGTTTTCATGTGGATGGTGCAGTACGCAGTCACCCGCAAAACGGCTGGATGCGCACTGACCTTTCTGCCACGCTTTTTTTGAGCGATCCACAAAGCTACGACGGCGGCGAACTGGTCGTTAATGACACCTTCGGACAACATCGGGTAAAACTCCCGGCAGGTGATCTGGTGTTGTACCCCTCCAGCAGCCTGCACTGCGTGACACCCGTAACCCGCGGCGTGCGAGTGGCATCATTTATGTGGATCCAGTCGATGATCCGCGATGATAAAAAGCGCGCCATGCTGTTTGAACTGGACAACAATATTCAGTCACTGAAAAGCCGCTATGGCGAAAGTGAAGAGATACTGTCGCTGCTCAATCTTTATCATAATCTGCTGCGGGAATGGTCGGAGATCTGACGCTTGAACTGCCCAGGTTCGTCCCTATATTAGCTACACTTAACTGTACAAGCATTGATATGGGGAGGACGATATGGCATCCGGTTGGGCTAGCGATGACGCCGTCAACGAACAGATCAACAGTACAATTGAAGATGCGATCGCTCGCGCTCGGGGTGAAATTCCGCGTGGCGAAAGCCTGTATGAATGTGAAGAGTGTGGCGCCCCCATCCCGCAGGCCCGTCGGGAAGCCATTCCTGGCGTGCGCTTATGCATTCATTGTCAGCAGGAGAAAGATTTACAAAAACCAGCTTATACAGGATATAATCGCAGAGGTTCGAAAGACAGCCAGTTACGTTAACTACAACTGGCGGGATGTATAGCGAGTATAATTTGTATTTTGCGTGGCATTCCGTGCCTTTAACGCTGCCGTGACTGCCACGCGATATAAAACGGGTCCATAAGTACAACAAATAAATGGTTTATCAATATGTTAGATTTCAATCAATTTATTTGAACAAGGCGGTCAATTCTCTTCGATTTTATCTCTCGTAAAAAAACGTGATACTCATCACATCGACGAAACAACGTCACTTAAACAAAAATCACCTGCGAGAGATTAATTATGAAAACTATCAATACTGTTGTTGCTGCTATGGCTCTTTCAACTCTGTCATTTGGCGTGTTTGCCGCGGAACCGGTAACGGCATCCCAGGCACAGAGCATGAACAAAATCGGCGTAGTTTCTGCCGATGGCGCATCCACCCTCGATGCCCTGGAAGCGAAACTGGCTGAGAAAGCGGCAGCTGCTGGGGCTAGTGGATACAGCATTACTTCCGCCACCAACAACAATAAATTAAGCGGAACTGCGGTTATCTATAAGTAATTCGTAAGTCGGATAAGACGTTTACACCGCATCCGACAACAGATGCCTGATGCGACGCTACCGCATCTTGTCAGGCCTACAAATTCCGAACCGTTGGTCGGATATGGCGTTAACGCTACATCCAGCAAAAGTATTTCCCTGTCTGTTTGCCAACAGACGCATATGCTCTAACCCTCATTGATCCTATGTTACCCTTGTTTGCCCGTCCGACACTGGACGGGCTTTTTTTTAGCTGGCTAACTGCTGACAGAAAGCCTGCAACGTCTCTTCCGGCATACCAACCTGTCGCGCCGCATCACAAATGGCCTGCCAGCTTCCCGCATCCAATGGGATCCCAAACTCCTGCCGTTCGCGACGCGTGTTCACTTCCCACTCACCCGGTAGCAAAATCGGCTTATCTTCATCATGCGGCGAAGCTTTCACCCACTCGGCAAAGGCTTCGGTCTGCGCGCTACAATCCGGCGCGCCGAACAGTTCCGGGTTGATGATGATAGTGGTCATGCAGTTAAGAATGGCATCGGGGCTGGTTTGCAACGTTTCCTGATGCGTCGTTTTACCGCCAGAAAGCGCCCCGCCAAGAATTTCACACATCGCCGCCAGCGCGTAGCCTTTATGTTCAGCAAAGGTCAACAACGACCCCAACGGCGACTCCTGCATGACCGCCGGATTTGTCGTCGGGACGCCGTTAACATCAATCAGGCAGCCTGGCGGCACGGGAACACCTTTATGCCAGGCGACGCGAGTTTTACCAAATGCGATGGCGCTGGTGGCGTAATCAAGCAACAGCGGGAAGTTATCTTTACGTGGAAAAATCACACAGAACGGATTGGTTCCAAAGCGGCTGTCGCGGCCGTGGAACGGTGCAACCATTGGAATACCAACCACGTTAACAAAGTGGATAGAGACAAACCCCGCCGCCGCGCACTGTTCCGCCCAATAACCGATTCGGCCGATATGATGCGAGTTATGTAGCGCCACGGCGGCAATGCCGTGCTGATGCGCTTTCTCAATCCCCAGCGCCATCGCTTCGTGTGCCGCCACCTGACCAAATGCGCGATCGCCATCAAGCGTGACCACAGCCCCCGCCTCTTTGATAATTTTGGCGTGATGGTTGATTTGCAAAGAACCCAGGCGCCAGGAATGCACATAGCTTGGGATCATGCCAATGCCATGTGAATCATGCCCAGCCAGATTTGCCGCGATTAAATGATCGGCAACTAATTTTGCTTCCTGTTCCTCGCTCCCCATCTGACGAAATACAGCCTGAATAAAACGGTGTAGCGTCTGCGCATCAAAGCGATGACCACTTTCCATGGTTAACTCCTGTTTATGTTATATGCCTGTTGCTTTTTTATGCTGCGCGCCAGACGCGGGAAGGTCAATAAAGATGCAGGAATTTCATATTGCGGTGGGGTAAAGGCCGGATGACAGTGCTCATCCGGCTGGGGGAGAACTTAAAATGATTGCTTAACGCGCGCCAGACCGTCGCTAATGGTTGCCACTTCGCCTGCCGCCAGCAGGCAGCAAGCCATCTGGATTTTCAGCGATTCGGGAATCGGTTCGTTGCCAGCCAGGCAACGTTCAATCCACTGCGCCGTAGTTTCCGGGTCTTTGGCTTGTGGCAGTAGCTCGCTGCCAGCAGTGTTCTGTTTTTCATACAGCACCCGCATCCCTTCGCGGTCGATCAGATTGATTTGCGGGCAGCGTTGCGGATTAGCATACACTTCACCTTCAGTGCCATGCATTAACAGCGCTCGTCCGCCAATATCGCTAAAGAACTTCGCGACGCGTCCGATGTATTCCGGATGCGAAACGCTGGAAAGACGCAGCGCCTCACCTTCGGCAAATGGCGTCGCCAGTTTCGCCAGGGTATGCGCACTGTTACGCACGCCCATCCGCCAGCGCATCGCCAGTTGTTTTTCCAGCGGCGGGCAAAACGCGCCCACAGGCATAAACACCAGTTGATGTTCGTCGAGCTTCGCCTGCGCCTGCCCACCGTGCAACGTTGGCGTAATACCCATCAGTTCGAAAATGGTTTCGGTCAGCACACGAGTTGGATCTTCGCTAACCCCATGAACCACCACAGGAAAACCGAGTTTGTGTAGCAGAATCGCCAACAACGGCGTCAGGTTGGCCTGTTTACGCGCGCCGTTGTAACTGGGGATGACAATCGGCATCGGCTTGCCAGCAGGCGGCGTCAGCTTGATGGTGTGATTTTGCATGGCTTCGTAAAAGCCGAGCATCTCTGCTTCCCCTTCCCCTTTGATACGCAGCGCAATCAATACGCCGCCCAACTCAAGGTCAGGGACTTCACCGTTGAGCATATGGGCATACAGACCGCGCGCAGTATCCCGGTCTAAATCGCGCGCGTGGTTTTTCCCGCGCCCGATCTCTTTAATGATTTTGCGATAGTCCATTTACGACTCCTTACCTGACTCACATCATTAACGCCGCCGACGGCGTGGGGATTTCGCTTTTTCTTTCTTTTTAACTATACCTTCAGGGACTTCCGGTTGCTCAATCGGAAATACCGGTAATGCATCCAGTAGTCGCTTGCCATAGTTTTTGGTCAGCAAGCGTTTATCGTAAATCACCACTTCCCCCCAGCAGCTGTGGCTTCGGATCAAACGCCCGACCTGCTGGATCAGGTTAAACGAGGCGCTCGGCAGGCTTTGCACCTCAAACGGATAGCGATTGAGGCTTTTCAGCCATTCTCCTTCGGTGATCACCACCGGGCTATCAATAGGTGGGAAGGCAATTTTATGGATATGCACCTGACTTAGCAGCTCGCCCTTTAAATCCAGCCCTTCGGCAAATGACTGTAAGCCCACCAGTACGCTGCGCTCACCGTTGGCGACGCGTTTGCGGTGCAGTTCCACTAAACGGTAACGCGGCTGATCGCCCTGCACCAGCAACATCAACCGTAAATCCGTCACATAGTCGAGAAAGCGCTGCATCGCACGCCCGCTGGCAAACAGTACCAACATACCGAGATGTTTTTTGCTCTCCACCTGCTCACGGAAGAACGCCGCCATTTCAGCAATGTGCTGTTCTTCGTTGTCAATGGAAGGCTCAAAGCGCATCCGGGGAATAACAATTTTGCCCTGTTCGCAGTGGTTGAAGGGGGAATCCAGCGCCACAAAGCGGTCGCCCGCTTTCTCTTTCAGCCCGCTCATCTCCTGCAAACGCGAAAAACTGTTCAGCGAACGCAAGGTTGCAGAGGTGACAATAATGTGCGGAATACTGCGCCACAGCAGCCTTTCCAGCTGATCGCTAACACGGATCCCCACGCAGTGAAACCAGAGATGCAACTGCCCGTCGCGCTCTTCCCGCGTCGCCCATTTGGTCACCGGCGCACCGGAAGATTGCGCCAGAGACGCCAGCCGCCAGAGTTTGCTTTGCGCCTCGAACATCCCCAACGCGCGGTTCATCTGCAAAATCAACCGATGCAGACGTACAATGTCATGGCTGCCGGTTTTCTCACTTAAATCGTTAAGAAATAACTCCGCCAGACCACGCAGCATCTCGGTGAGTTTTGCCAGCCGCTGGCAGATCTCCAGCACTTCATCAGGCAATTCGCCCATCGCGAAACGGTGCTCTGCCTCCTGCCCGGCAGGCATGTAGAGATTGAGAATGTTGTTTAACGAGGCGATAAGCTCATACAACTCTTCACAATGCGCATTCAAACGTTCAGGGATCGCCAGCGGTGGGATCGTCTTCGGGCGAAACTGCTCCATGCAGGTAGCGACCAGTTTGGTGAACAAGTCCAGCTGTAGCCGATACCAGGGCGCGGTGATTTCGGCGCTCATCTCCAGCGCATCCCGCGCCACGTCCGGCAGGTGATGCCCTTCATCCAGCACCAGCAGTAAATTTTTCGGGTCAGGTAATACCGCTTCGCTTTCCATCGCCGCCATTACCAGCGCATGGTTTGCCACCACCACTTCCGCTTCCTGAATCTCCCGACGGGCAACAAAAAACGGGCATTCGCGATAGTAGTAACAGTTGCGGTTGAGGCAACTGGCTTTGTCGGTACTCAAACGACGCCAGAGATCGTCATCTATAGCGATATCAGTATGGTCGCGCAGACCATCCCATTTATAAGTGTCGAGATCGCCCTTCAGCTTCGCACAACATTTTTGTTCTTCCTGATTGTTCGGCGTCAGTTCGTCGTCAAGAAACGCCAGCAGATCCTGTTGCGTGGGTTCAGTGCTGGCGAGCGCCGTCAGATTACGCGGGCAAACGTAGCGCCCACGCCCAAAAGCGGCAGTGAATTTAAGATCGGGAATGATCTTTTTCAGCAGCGGTAAATCTTTGCTGTAGATCTGATCCTGCAACGCCACGTTGGCGGTACTCACCACCAGCGTTTTTTGCTCTTCGCGGGCAATGGCGATGCCGGGGATCAAATAGGAGAGCGTTTTCCCAACGCCGGTGGGGGCTTCAATCGCCAGATGCCGCCCTTCTTCTCCGGCCAGCGTTTTGGCGACGTCCGCAATCATCTGCCGCTGCGGCGCACGGGGAATAAAGTCGGGGATCTGTTCCTGAAGCGCCTTATACCAGGCGGCAATTTGCGCTTTAAGCGCGGCGGTTAATGCCATGAGAAAACCTGAAATACTGTATAAACAGCCAATATTGTGGCATTTTTCGGTTTTCAGGGGTAATGGTTTTTCTGTTTCTGGAAAGCGGCTCGCAATAACCACCAACATAATGCGGTTTAATGCCCGTTCGAACACAAAGGATCCAACACGTCATGCAAGACACCACCATAAATTTCTACAGCACCGGCGATGACTACGGTGATTTTTCTAACTTTGCCGCTTGGCCCATTAAGGTTGACGGGAAAACCTGGCCCACCTCAGAACACTATTTCCAGGCACAAAAATTCCTTGATGAAAAATACCGCGAAGAGATCCGTCGGGTTTCTTCCCCCATGGTCGCCGCACGCATGGGTCGCGATCGTTCTAAGCCTCTGCGTAAAAACTGGGAGTCGGTCAAAGAACAGGTGATGCGTAAAGCACTTCGCGCTAAATTCGAACAGCATGCAGAACTGCGCGCGCTCTTACTGGCAACAGCGTCCGCAAAACTGGTTGAGCATACGGGAAATGATGCTTACTGGGGAGACGGTGGTAATGGTAAGGGCAAGAATCGACTGGGCTACCTTTTAATGGAGTTGCGCGAACAATTGGCTATAGAGAAGTAACGTCTCGGGTGGCTTATGAGCGGTAAAACAGAGAAATCTTTTTCCGCGTTCTCAAATTGCTGACAAGTGCTTGTTGTGAAATGCCGGATGCGGCGCAAGCGCCTTATCCGGCCTACAAAAGCATGCAAATTCAATATATTGCAGAGTTCACGTAGGCCTGATAAGCGTAGCGCATCAGGCAGTTTTGCGTTTGTCATCAGCCTGATGCCGGGCATAGCCCGGCATCAAAAGATTACTGCGCAGCGGCAGGTTTACGCGGACGGCGACGACGTTGTTGCTCGCCTGCCGGTTTGGCATCGCCGAGGCGACGAGAGGGTTTTTCTGCGGGCTTCGCATTACCAGACTTCGCACCACCTTCAGCGCGGCGAGGTTGCTGTTGACTGCGACCACCACTCAGCCCACGACCGCCGCCGCCACGTTGCTGGCGACCATTCTGGATCGGTTCCGCTTTGATTGACGGGTCCGGCTCATAGCCCGGAATCGCAATGCGCGGGATCTCTTTTTTCAGCAGTTTTTCGATATCACGCAGCAGTTTGTGTTCATCAACACACACCAACGACAACGCTTCACCGGTAGCAGCCGCGCGACCGGTACGCCCGATACGGTGGACATAATCTTCCGGTACGTTTGGCAGTTCATAGTTGACGACGTGCGGCAACTCTTCGATATCCAGACCGCGCGCAGCGATGTCGGTCGCCACCAGTACGCGAATGTCACCCGATTTAAAATCAGCCAGCGCACGGGTACGCGCACCTTGCGATTTATTCCCGTGGATCGCCGCGCTGCGGATGCCATCTTTATTGAGCTGCTCAGCCAGATGGTTAGCGCCATGTTTGGTACGAGTAAACACCAGCACCTGCTGCCAGTTCCCTTTCCCAATCATGTGCGACAGCAATTCGCGTTTGCGTTTCTTATCAACAAAGTGAACGTGCTGGGTCACCTGATCAGACGCGGTATTGCGGCGTGCCACTTCGATTTCCAGCGGGTTGTGCAACAGTTTTTCCGCCAGGGCTTTAATATCGTCAGAGAAGGTCGCGGAAAACAACAGGTTCTGGCGCTTCGCTGGCAGTTTTGTCAACACGCGACGGATATCGTGGATAAAGCCCATGTCGAGCATGCGGTCAGCTTCATCGAGGACGAGGATTTCTATCTGATCCAGCTTCACTGCATTCTGATGTTCCAGGTCCAGCAAACGCCCCGGCGTTGCCACCAGAACATCAACGCCGCCACGCAGTTTCATCATCTGCGGGTTAATGCTGACGCCACCAAACACCACCAGCGAACGAATGTTCAGGTATTTGCTGTAATCACGGACGTTTTCGCCAATCTGCGCCGCCAGTTCACGGGTCGGGGTAAGGATCAGCGCACGAACCGGACGACGCCCTTTGGCGTGCGGCTCGCGGGAAATCAAGTGTTGTAGTAGCGGCAACGTAAAGCCCGCTGTTTTGCCGGTACCGGTCTGGGCACTGGCCATCAGGTCGCGGCCTTCCAGCACCGCAGGGATCGCCTGCTGCTGAATAGGGGTGGGTTCACGGTAACCTTGCTCGGCAACGGCGCGCAGGATATCAGGGCTTAAACCCAAAGAATCGAAAGACATAACTACTCCGAACCGCCCCGACCGTTACCGGTGTAGTTTTCAGGGAGATACTGAAAAGGAAAATGACAAAAACCACAATGTCATGAGGGAGCGGAGTGTAGCAGTTTTTGTGACACAGCGCATAAATTATCCCTGTGACTGGCGTTGCTAAAATTTCTGGCCATACTGGACAACGCTAAAAATGAGTCATAATCTTAATCAATCATTTGATTAAGAATGGGCTGTGCTATGAATAGTCCTGCCATGACAACCAAAGGTGAACAGGCGAAAAAACAGCTGATTGCTGCGGCACTGGCACAGTTTGGTGAGTATGGAATGAACGCCACCACCCGCGATATCGCCGCCCAGGCCGGGCAGAATATCGCTGCCATTACCTATTACTTCGGTTCGAAAGAAGATTTGTACCTCGCCTGCGCCCAGTGGATTGCCGATTTTATTGGCGAGCAGTTCCGTCCGCACGCCGAGGAAGCCGAACGCTTGTTCGCACAACCACAGCCGGATCGCGCCGCTATCCGCGAACTGATCCTTCGCGCCTGCAGGAACATGATCCAACTGCTCACCCAGGATGACACCGTCAACCTCAGCAAGTTTATCTCCCGTGAACAGCTCTCTCCCACGGCGGCCTACCATCTGGTGCATGAACAGGTGATTAGCCCGCTACACAGCCACCTGACACGCCTGATTGCCGCCTGGACCGGCTGCGACGCCAACGATACCCGCATGATCCTCCATACCCATGCGCTGATTGGCGAGATTCTGGCGTTTCGTCTCGGCAAAGAAACGATTCTGTTACGTACCGGCTGGACTGCGTTCGATGAAGAAAAGACCGAACTGATTAACCAGACGGTAACCTGTCATATCGACCTGATTTTGCAAGGATTATCGCAAAGGAGTTTGTAGTGATGAAAAAACCTGTCGTGATTGGACTGGCGGTAGTGGTACTTGCCGCCGTGATTGCCGGAGGCTACTGGTGGTATCAAAGCCGCCAGGATAACGGCCTGACGCTGTATGGCAATGTGGATATTCGCACCGTAAATCTGAGTTTCCGTGTCGGTGGTCGCGTTGAATCGCTGGCGGTGGACGAAGGTGATGCGATCAAAGCGGGTCAGGTGCTGGGCGAGCTGGATCACAAGCCGTATGAGATTGCCCTGATGCAGGCGAAAGCGGGCGTTTCGGTGGCGCAGGCGCAGTATGACCTGATGCTTGCCGGGTATCGCGATGAAGAAATCGCTCAAGCCGCCGCAGCGGTGAAACAGGCGCAAGCCGCCTATGACTATGCGCAGAACTTCTATGCTCGTCAGCAAGGATTGTGGAAAAGCCGCACCATTTCGGCAAATGACCTGGAAAATGCCCGCTCCTCGCGCGACCAGGCCCAGGCAACGCTGAAATCAGCGCAGGATAAATTGCGTCAGTACCGTTCCGGTAACCGCGAACAGGACATCGCCCAGGCGAAAGCCAGCCTCGAACAGGCGCAGGCGCAACTGGCGCAGGCAGAACTGAATTTACAGGACTCAACGTTGGTAGCCCCCTCTGATGGCACGCTGTTAACCCGCGCGGTGGAGCCAGGCACGGTCCTCAATGAAGGAGGCACGGTGTTTACCGTTTCACTAACACGTCCGGTGTGGGTACGCGCTTATGTTGATGAACGTAATCTTGACCAGGCCCAGCCGGGGCGCAAAGTGCTGCTTTATACCGATGGTCGCCCGAATAAGCCCTATCACGGGCAGATTGGTTTCGTTTCGCCGACTGCTGAATTTACCCCGAAAACCGTCGAAACACCGGATCTGCGTACCGACCTCGTCTATCGCCTGCGTATTGTGGTGACCGACGCCGATGATGCGTTACGCCAGGGAATGCCAGTGACGGTACAATTCGGTGACGAGGCAGGACATGAATGATGCCGTTATCACGCTGAACGGCCTGGAAAAACGCTTTCCGGGCATGGACAAGCCCGCCGTCGCGCCGCTCGATTGTACCATTCATGCCGGTTATGTGACGGGGCTGGTGGGGCCGGACGGCGCGGGCAAAACCACGCTGATGCGGATGCTGGCAGGATTACTGAAACCCGACAGCGGCAGCGCCACGGTGATTGGCTTTGATCCGATCAAAAACGACGCTGCGCTGCACGCCGTGCTCGGCTATATGCCGCAGAAATTCGGTCTGTATGAAGATCTGACGGTGATGGAGAACCTCAATCTGTACGCGGATTTGCGCAGCGTCACTGGTGAAGCACGGAAGCAGACTTTTGCTCGCCTTCTGGAGTTTACGTCTCTTGGCCCGTTTACCGGACGGCTGGCGGGCAAGCTCTCCGGCGGGATGAAGCAAAAACTCGGCCTGGCCTGTACTCTGGTGGGCGAACCGAAAGTGTTGCTGCTCGATGAACCCGGCGTCGGCGTTGACCCTATCTCACGGCGCGAACTGTGGCAGATGGTGCATGAGCTGGCGGGCGAAGGGATGTTAATCCTCTGGAGCACCTCGTATCTCGACGAAGCCGAGCAGTGCCGTGACGTGTTACTGATGAACGAAGGCGAGCTGCTGTATCAGGGAGAACCGACGGCCCTGACGCAAACTATGGCTGGACGTAGCTTTCTGATGACCAGCCCGCACGAAGGCAACCGCACATTATTGCAGCGCACCTTGAAACTACCGCAGGTCAGCGACGGCATGATTCAGGGGAAATCGGTACGCCTGATCCTCAAAAAAGAGGCCACGCCAGACGATATTCGCCGCGCCGACGGGATGCCGGAAATCGACATCAACCCAACCACGCCTCGCTTTGAAGATGCGTTTATCGATTTGCTGGGCGGTGCCGGAACCTCGGAATCGCCGCTGGGCGCAATATTACATACGGTAGAAGGTACACCTGGCGAGACGGTGATCGAAGCGAAAGAGCTGACCAAGAAATTTGGTGATTTTGCCGCCACCGATCACGTCAATTTTGCCGTTAAACGTGGGGAGATTTTTGGTTTGCTCGGGCCAAACGGCGCGGGTAAATCGACCACCTTTAAGATGATGTGCGGTTTGCTGGTGCCGACCTCTGGTCAGGCGCTGGTGCTGGGGATGGATCTGAAAGAGAGTTCTGGTAAAGCGCGCCAGCATCTCGGCTATATGGCGCAAAAGTTTTCGCTCTACGGCAACCTGACGGTCGAACAGAATTTACGCTTTTTCTCTGGTGTGTATGGCTTACGCGGTCGGGCGCAGAACGAAAAAATCTCCCGTATGAGCGAGGCGTTCGGCCTGAAAAGTATCGCCTCCCACGCGACAGATGAACTGCCATTAGGTTTTAAACAGCGGCTGGCGCTGGCCTGCTCGCTGATGCATGAACCGGACATTCTGTTTCTCGACGAACCGACTTCCGGCGTTGATCCCCTCACCCGCCGTGAATTTTGGCTGCACATCAACAGCATGGTAGAGAAAGGCGTCACGGTGATGGTCACCACCCACTTTATGGATGAAGCGGAATATTGCGACCGCATCGGCCTGGTGTACCGTGGGAAATTAATCGCCAGCGGCACGCCGGACGATTTGAAAGCGCAGTCGGCTAACGATGAGCAACCCGATCCCACTATGGAGCAAGCCTTTATTCAGTTGATCCACGACTGGGATAAGGAGCATAGCAATGAGTAACCCGATCCTTTCCTGGCGTCGCGTGCGGGCGCTGTGCGTCAAAGAGACGCGGCAGATCATTCGCGATCCGAGTAGCTGGCTGATTGCGGTGGTGATCCCACTGCTACTGCTGTTTATTTTTGGTTATGGCATTAACCTCGACTCCAGCAAGCTGCGCGTCGGGATTTTACTGGAACAGCGTAGCGAAGCGGCGCTGGATTTCACCCACACCATGACCGGTTCGCCCTACATCGACGCCACCATCAGCGATAACCGTCAGGAACTGATCGCCAAAATGCAGGCGGGGAAAATTCGCGGTCTGGTGGTTATTCCCGTGGATTTCGCCGAACAGATGGAGCGCGCCAACGCCACCGCACCGATTCAGGTGATCACCGACGGCAGTGAGCCGAATACCGCTAACTTTGTGCAGGGGTATGTCGAAGGGATCTGGCAGATCTGGCAAATGCAGCGAGCGGAGGATAACGGGCAGACTTTTGAACCGCTTATTGATGTACAAACCCGCTACTGGTTTAACCCGGCGGCGATAAGCCAGCACTTTATTATCCCCGGTGCGGTGACCATTATCATGACGGTCATCGGCGCGATTCTCACCTCGCTGGTGGTGGCGCGAGAATGGGAGCGCGGAACCATGGAGGCTTTGCTCTCTACGGAGATTACCCGCACGGAGCTGCTGCTGTGTAAGCTCATCCCCTACTATTTCCTCGGGATGCTGGCGATGTTGCTGTGTATGCTGGTGTCGGTGTTTATTCTCGGCGTGCCGTATCGCGGGTCGCTGCTGATTCTGTTTTTTATCTCCAGCCTGTTTTTACTCAGTACCCTGGGGATGGGGCTGCTGATTTCCACGATTACCCGCAACCAGTTCAACGCCGCTCAGGTCGCCCTGAACGCCGCGTTCCTGCCGTCGATTATGCTTTCCGGCTTTATATTTCAGATAGACAGTATGCCCGCGGTGATCCGCGCGGTGACGTACATTATTCCCGCACGTTATTTCGTCAGCACCCTGCAAAGCCTGTTCCTCGCCGGGAATATTCCAGTGGTGCTGGTGGTGAACGTGCTGTTTTTGATCGCTTCGGCGGTGATGTTTATCGGCCTGACATGGCTTAAAACCAAACGTCGGCTGGATTAGGGAGAAGAGCATGTTTCATCGCTTATGGACGTTAATCCGCAAAGAGTTGCAGTCGCTGCTGCGCGAACCGCAAACCCGTGCGATTCTTATTTTACCCGTGCTGATTCAGGTGATCCTGTTCCCGTTCGCCGCCACGCTGGAAGTGACTAACGCCACCATCGCCATCTACGATGAAGATAACGGCGAGCACTCGGTAGAGCTTACTCAACGTTTTGCCCGCGCCAGCGCCTTTACCCATGTGCTGCTGCTGAAAAGCCCGCAGGAGATCCGCCCGACCATCGACACACAAAAGGCGCTACTGCTGGTGCGTTTCCCGGCTGACTTCTCGCGCAAACTGGATACCTTCCAGACCGCGCCGTTGCAGTTGATCCTCGACGGGCGTAACTCCAACAGCGCGCAAATTGCCGCCAACTACCTGCAACAGATCGTCAAAAATTATCAGCAGGAGCTGTTGGAAGGAAAACCGAAACCCAACAACAGCGAGCTGGTGGTACGCAACTGGTATAACCCGAATCTCGACTACAAATGGTTTGTGGTGCCGTCGCTGATCGCCATGATCACCACTATCGGCGTAATGATCGTCACTTCACTTTCCGTCGCCCGCGAACGTGAACAGGGAACGCTCGATCAGCTACTGGTTTCGCCGCTCACCACCTGGCAGATATTCATCGGCAAAGCCGTACCGGCATTAATTGTCGCCACCTTCCAGGCCACTATTGTGCTGGCGATTGGTATCTGGGCGTATCAAATCCCCTTCGCCGGATCGCTGGCGCTGTTCTACTTTACGATGGTGATTTACGGTTTATCGCTGGTGGGATTCGGTCTGTTGATTTCATCACTCTGTTCAACTCAACAGCAGGCGTTTATCGGCGTGTTCGTCTTTATGATGCCCGCCATTCTGCTTTCCGGTTACGTTTCGCCGGTGGAGAACATGCCAGTATGGCTGCAAAACCTGACGTGGATTAACCCTATCCGCCACTTTACGGACATTACCAAGCAGATTTATTTGAAGGATGCGAGTCTGGATATTGTGTGGAACAGTTTGTGGCCGCTACTGGTGATAACGGCCACGACAGGGTCAGCGGCGTACGCGATGTTTAGACGTAAGGTGATGTAACTTCTTATCTTTCGCCAGCAAAGACACTACCGCCGGGCCGGCAAGGATCGCCAGCCCTGCAACGGCCAACAAATAGTTATTTTCCAGTACGCGGGACAGCAACCACAGCACAATCAGCGCCGCGCCAAAATACCAGGTGGTGGTCAGCTCTTCCAGCACATCCGCCACCTCACGCCAGCGTTGCTCGGGGTGACGCTGAAACAGCAGCATCATTACCACGGTGACACAATACAGCACGCATAATCCCACGCCGACGTGAACCAGAGTTTTACTCATCCAGCCCACCACCAGCAGCGCCACTACCAGTAAATGCAACATAATCTGCCAGCAACTTAGGCCAGTTGCGACACGAACACGTTGTTGCCACTTCATGGCTTCTCTCCTGAAGAATTTATCTCTACTTACTCAGAGTACCGAACTTTACGGAAAATTCCGTAAGACCGCACCTTTTTGTGACGCCGACTACACTATTTCAATGAGATAAGAGGCCAAAACGGGAAAATTATGCCCGATCAAACACAACACTTTTCGTTCAAGGTACTCACCATCAATATTCACAAAGGCTTTACCGCGTTTAACCGACGCTTCATTTTGCCGGAACTTCGCGACGCCGTGCGCACCGTCAGCGCCGATATTGTTTGCCTGCAGGAAGTGATGGGCGCACACGAAGTTCATCCGCTGCATGTGGAAAACTGGCCCGATACCTCGCACTACGAGTTTCTCGCCGACACAATGTGGAGCGATTTTGCCTACGGTCGCAATGCTGTGTATCCGGGAGGGCATCACGGCAACGCCATACTGTCACGCTATCCCATTGAACATTATGAGAATCGTGATGTTTCGGTCGATGGTGCGGAAAAGCGCGGCGTGCTCTACTGCCGCATTGTTCCGCCAATGACCGGGAAAGCGATTCATGTGATGTGCGTACATTTGGGCCTGCGTGAGGCGCACCGTCAGGCACAGATTGCGATGCTCGCCGAATGGGTGAATGAGCTGCCGGACGGCGAACCGGTATTGGTAGCGGGTGATTTCAACGACTGGCGGCAAAAAGCTAATCATCCGTTAAAAGTGCAGGCCGGACTGGATGAGATTTTTACCCGCGCCCACGGACGCCCGGCGCGCACGTTTCCGGTGCAATTTCCTCTACTACGACTGGACAGGATCTACGTCAAAAATGCCAGCGCCAGCGCGCCAACCGCGTTGCCGCTGCGGACATGGCGACACCTTTCTGATCATGCCCCTTTAAGTGCGGAGATTCATTTATGAAATGTAGCTGGCGCGAAGGCAATAAGATCCAGTTGCTGGAAAACGGCGAGCAATATTATCCCGCGGTGTTTAAGGCGATTGGCGAGGCGCAAGAACGCATCATTCTTGAAACGTTTATCTGGTTTGAGGATGACGTCGGCAAACAGCTACATGAGGCTCTACTGACAGCAGCGCAACGCGGGGTAAAAGCGGAAGTCTTGCTGGATGGCTACGGTTCGCCGGATCTCAGCGATGAGTTTGTCAATGAACTGACGGCAGCTGGCGTGGTGTTCCGCTACTACGATCCCCGCCCTCGCCTTTTTGGTATGCGCACCAATGTGTTTCGCCGGATGCATCGCAAAATTGTGGTGATCGACGCGCGTATCGCCTTTATTGGCGGGCTGAATTACTCCGCCGAGCATATGTCCAGCTACGGTCCAGAGGCTAAACAGGATTACGCGGTACGCCTCGAAGGGCCGATTGTTGAAGATATTCTGCAATTTGAACTGGAAAACCTGCCAGGACAGAGCGCGGCCCGGCGCTGGTGGCGACGTCATCATAAAGCGGAAGAAAACCGCCAGCCGGGAGAAGCGCAGGTATTGCTGGTCTGGCGCGATAACGAAGAACATCGCAGTGATATCGAACGCCACTATTTGAAAATGCTCACTCAGGCGCGGCGGGAAGTGATTATTGCCAACGCCTACTTCTTCCCCGGCTATCGATTTTTACACGCCTTGCGTAAAGCGGCACGGCGCGGGGTGCGGATCAAACTGATCATTCAGGGCGAACCGGATATGCCCATTGTCAGAGTCGGTGCGCGCTTGCTGTATAACTATCTGGTTAAAGGTGGCGTTCAGGTGTTTGAGTACCGTCGCCGCCCGCTCCACGGCAAAGTGGCATTGATGGACGACCACTGGGCGACGGTAGGGTCCAGTAATCTCGATCCGCTCAGTTTGTCGCTGAATCTCGAAGCAAATGTCATCATCCACGATCGTAATTTTAACCAGACGCTGCGCTATAATCTGAACGGCATTATCGCCGCCGACTGCCAGCAAGTGGATGAAAGTATGCTGCCAAAACGGACCTGGTGGAACCTGACCAAAAGCGTGCTGGCGTTCCACTTTTTACGCCACTTCCCGGCGCTGGTGGGCTGGCTTCCGGCGCACACGCCACATCTGGCGCAAGTTGATCCGCCCGCCCAACCGACAATGGAAACGCAGGATCGGGTCGAAACTGAAAGTTCGGGGATGAAGCCTGATGAGTAAATCACATCCGCGCTGGCGCTTAGCAAAGAAGATCCTCACATGGCTGTTTTTTATCGCGGTGATTGTGTTGCTGGTGGTCTACGCCAAAAAAGTGGACTGGGAAGAGGTCTGGAAGGTCATCCGCGACTACAATCGCGTTGCGCTGCTCAGTGCGGTCGGGCTGGTGGTCGTCAGTTATCTGATTTACGGCTGCTATGACCTGCTCGCCCGCTTCTACTGCGGTCACAAACTGGCGAAGCGCCAGGTGATGCTGGTGTCGTTTATCTGCTATGCCTTCAACCTGACGCTCAGTACCTGGGTCGGCGGCATTGGTATGCGCTACCGTTTGTACTCCCGGCTAGGATTACCGGGCAGCACTATTACACGAATTTTCTCGCTCAGTATTACCACCAACTGGCTGGGCTATATTTTGCTGGCAGGGATTATCTTTACCGCGGGCGTGGTGGAGCTGCCGGATCACTGGTATGTCGATCAAACTACGCTGCGTATTCTCGGCATTGGCTTACTGATGATTATCGCGGTTTATTTGTGGTTTTGCGCTTTCGCGAAGCACCGCCATATGACCATCAAAGGGCAAAAGCTGGTGCTGCCCTCATGGAAATTCGCCCTCGCCCAGATGCTGATTTCCAGCGTTAACTGGATAGTAATGGGAGCGATTATCTGGCTGTTACTCGGTCAAAGCGTGAACTATTTCTTTGTACTGGGCGTGTTGCTGGTTAGTAGTATTGCTGGCGTCATCGTGCATATTCCGGCGGGAATTGGTGTGCTGGAAGCGGTGTTTATCGCGCTACTGGCTGGGGAGCATACCTCCAAAGGCACAATTATCGCCGCCCTGCTCGCTTACCGTGTGTTGTATTACTTTATCCCGCTGCTGCTGGCGCTGATCTGTTACCTGTTGCTGGAAAGCCAGGCGAAGAAGCTACGAGCGAAAAATGAAGCGGCGATGTGAAGTTCGGTTAAGTTCTTTTGGTTTGTGCAGATTGTTAGCAAAGTGCTATTTGTTCATGGCGGATGCGGCGTGAACGCCTTATCCGCCCTACACAACCGGACTAAGTTAATAGTTTACAATTCCAGTCAGTACCGGCTAAGCATAGCGCATCAGCCTCATTACATTTCTTCACGATTTTATTCATGAGGTTATATAAAAACGATTAACACGCATTTTTCCAAAAAAGAAACTTACCTATTTTTTACGACTAATGAAAAAACCGCGTATGCCTTTGCCAGACAAGCGTTATCGCTATTGCTGCAAGTATCCCAAAGAAGCCGATAAAATAGTAATAGAGTGTTAATGCGCCTATAAAAGCGCAACGAACCGGACTCCACAATTCTTCACTATGGCATTTCCCCGCCAGTTCAAGGAGCTTATTTCGTCCATGTGAGATAATGCCTGACCATAACACAATCATTAAGCAACTTATTACCCAAATGGGCCGTTCACTCATTAATGCCGCATTTACGATGATCACCAGGGCCAACCCTGTTAACGTCATCATAATGATGAAACGGTGAGAACCAGGATCAAATTTAAATAATAGACCTGCCAGCATACTGATTAAAAACATCGATCCCGCAGTGCTGAACACGACAATAATGGCAGATACAGGCGCTAAACTCGCAACGACAATCGCTACCAAAGAGAGTAAAAACAGATATATTACGCCTGCGATGGTCGCATTTATCTTGTTGATATCTTTACTTAAGCCATACATACAAAGTAATAATAACCCTATGGCGACATACATTGGTGGTGAATCATATTTGGTTGCCGTAATTTCGAGATACTTAGCTCCCCAGGCCAGTCCTGCTGTTGCCACCAAACCTAAAGCGGTAATGAGCCATATACCGTTTAATATCCTGGCCTCATGCTGAAAATCTAATTTATTGCTGTTTTGCGAGTATGATTCCATTCTTTTAGTTGTCCTTAGAAAAAATATTAATATTCACCATCAATAAATTTAAAACCACGCATACAAAATACTTTTGTATTTATGGATACGGAAAACGCTTCCGCTCGGCCATAAGGCGTATTTTATACCTGGTACTTGTTAAGTGTCGTTTTTAGTAAGAAAAAAAATCCCGACACATGGCCGGGATAGTGATGGTGAAAAAAGAATTAACGACGATTGCCAAAAATTCGCAGCAACATCAGGAACAGGTTGATGAAGTCCAGATACAAGGTTAACGCGCCAAGAATGGAGTATTTACGCAGGTTCGACGCGTCGCGGGTATCAATCTGCTCACCCATATTTTTCAATTTCTGAGTGTCATACGCCGTCAATCCGACAAAGACAATCACGCCGATGTAGGTGACCGCCCACATCAACGCTTCGCTTTTCAGCCAGAAGTTGACCAGCGAAGCCAGCACAATGCCGATCAACGCCATAAACAGCATATTGCCGAAGCCGCTTAAATCGCGTTTGGTGGTGTAACCGTACAGGCTCATTGCGCCGAACATCCCGGCAGTAACGACGAAAGTGCTGGCGATAGAGGCAGCGGTATAGACAATGAAAATACTGGAAAGCGTCAGGCCCGTCAGCGCTGAATAAAGCATAAAGAGCATGGTTGTCACACCTGCACTCAGCTTTTGAATCATCGCTGATAACACAATAACCAGAGCTAATTGTGCTATTACCAGACCAATTAAAAAGATTCGGTTGGTGAATAACAGCTCCATAACGGCGGCGGAATTAGCCGCGTACCAGGCAACAAACGCAGTAAGCAGCAAGCCTACTGTCATCCAGCCATAGACCTGTGCCATATAGGTTTGCAGGCCAGCTCGGGTTTGTACGATTGAATCAGAACGTGGGAATCTGTCCATGACTTTCTCCTGAAGATATAAGGAATATCTTAAGGATACTGCAAATGATGGGGCTGTGCATCGACGCAGCGTAAACGCATGTACTGAGCGGTGAAATTGCCGGATGCAGCTGTGCGGTATCCGGCCTGCTAAAAACTACCAGCGTTTTGCCGCTTGCTGATCGCTCTCCCGGGCTTCGACCCAGCGGTCGCCTTCCGGCGTGGCTTCGCGCTTCCAGAACGGCGCGCGGGTTTTGAGATAGTCCATAATAAACTGCCCGGCTTCAAACGCACTGCTGCGATGCGCACTGGTAACACCGACAAAAACAATTTCATCACCCGGCCATAATTCACCAATGCGGTGAATTACCGTGACGCGCCCCAGCGGCCAGCGGTTACGCGCTTCATCAACGATTTCCGCCAGTGCTTTTTCAGTCATCCCCGGATAGTGTTCGAGGGTTAATGCTTTGACGCTGTCTCCCAGGTTATGGTTGCGCACCTTACCGGTAAACGTGACCACTGCGCCATCTTCGTCACGCTCCGCCAGCCACGGATACTCTTCCCCTACACTGAACGGCTGCGGGCCGACAACAATTTTGGTTTCTGCCATTTTAACCTCCGGTTACCGGCGGGAAGAAAGCCACTTCGTCGCCGTCAGTCAGCGGATGGTCAAAACTCACCAGCGTCTGGTTGACGGCAGCCAGCAATTTGCCATCTTCCAGCGCCAGCGCCCAGCGATCGCTCTGCGCAGCCAGGTGCTGGCGTAACGCTTCAACGGTTGGGAAATCCGCAGCCACTTCGGTTGCATCTGTTCCCACCAACTCGCGCACCTGGGCGAAAAAAAGAACTTTAATCATCCGCTTCCACCTTAAAGTCACCTGATTTGCCGCCGCTCTTTGCCAGCAAACGAACCGGACCAATCACCATATCTTTTTGCACCGCTTTGCACATGTCATAAATGGTCAGCGCCGCCACGGAGGCCGCGGTTAACGCTTCCATTTCAACGCCGGTTTTCCCGGTCAGGCGGCATAAGGTTTCTATACGCACCCGATTGTGCTCTGGCTCGGCCTGTAAATTGACTTCGACTTTACTGAGCATCAGCGGATGACACAGCGGGATCAGATCCCAGGTGCGTTTTGCCGCCTGAATACCGGCAATACGCGCAGTGGCAAACACGTCGCCTTTGTGGTGGCGACCATCGATGATCATCGCCAGCGTCTCGCTACGCATGGTGACAAAGGCTTCAGCTCGCGCTTCACGTACGGTTTCCGCTTTGGTGGAGACATCCACCATGTGCGCTTCGCCAGCGGCGTTGATATGGGTCAGTTGCGACATACTTATTTCTTCAAATGTGGATGGAAATTGCATGGACGTGTGCGGGCATCCAGCTGCGGCGCGATGATATTTTCCCACGCGGTGCGGCACGCTTTGGTCGAGCCCGGCATGGCGAAAATCAGTGTCTTGTTAGCGACGCCCGCTACCGCACGGGATTGCAACGTTGCAGTGCCAATCTCTTCGAACGACAGCATACGGAACACTTCACCAAAACCTTCGACTTCACGGTCGAACAGCGGCAGTAGTGCTTCGGGAGCCTGATCACCTTCCGTCAGGCCAGTACCGCCAGTAATCAACACCACTTGTACATCGTCGCTGGCGATCCACGCAGATACCTGAGCGCGAATAGCGTAGCGGTTTTCTTTCACAATGGCTTTATCGACAACGTGATGGCCCGCTTCCTGCGCCGAATCGCGCAGATAGTGGCCGGAGGTATCGTCTTCTTCACCGCGACGATTAGAAACCGTAAGAATAGCAATACGGGTCGGGATAAATTCAGTGCTTACCTGACTCATCTGATCTCTCCTTTTGACGTTTTAGCCGCCAATGTACGATAAGTTTTGCGTAATACCGGTGTTGTTTTGATGCAGGAAATGGGTCTGTTTTTTCTCCCGCAGCGCCGCTGAAATACGCGCTTCCAGCGCCTGTTGCTGGGTATCGTCTTCCAGCAGATCGCGCAGGTTAACGCCGCCCTCACCAAACAGGCAGAGATGGAGTTTACCAATGGAGGAGACGCGTAGGCGGTTGCAGGTGGCACAGAAGTCTTTTTCATACGGCATAATTAGGCCAATCTCTCCGGCGTAATCCGGATGACAAAAGACTTGCGCGGGACCGTCGCTACGTTGACGTAATTGGTGGATCCAGCCGCGACGCAGTAGCTCGTCACGCAGAACCTGACCAGAGATGTGATGCTTACGGAAGAGCTCGCTGCCCTCGCCCGTTTCCATCAGTTCGATGAAACGCAGCTGGATAGGACGATGCTGGATCCAGTTCAGAAAGGTGTCGAGCTGGTGATGGTTGACATCGCGCATCAGCACGGTATTGACTTTGACCTTCTCAAAGCCCGCCTCAAATGCAGCATCGATGCCAGCCATTACCTGATTGAATTTATCCTGGCCGGTAATGGCATGAAACTGACGAGCGTCGAGACTATCAACACTGACGTTAATGCCCGTCAGTCCGGCATCGCGCCAGTTCGCTACGTCGCGTTCCAGACGGTAACCATTAGTGGTGACCGCAATCTGACGGATGGCGTCATTTTCCCGCACTGCGGCGATGATATCGGTAAAGTCGCGACGTAAAGACGGCTCTCCGCCTGTCAGACGGACTTTTTCGGTACCCAGACTGGCAAAAGCGCGCGTAACCCGGCGAATTTCATCGACGGTCAGAAAGCCTTTATTGGTGACGCCGCTCGGCTTGTAGCCATCCGGCAGGCAATATGTGCAACGAAAGTTACACACATCGGTAATCGACAGGCGCAAGTAGTAAAACTTACGCGCAAATGCATCAGTCAGTTGTGAAGCCATGTACACCTTTCCAGATACGGGAGGCGAAGTCATTTCTTCCTTCGCCCTGGTGGCAACCTTTCAAAGCATTGTCACGGCCAAAGCACCATATCAGTTGACCCAGGTGCAGAGGCTAGAGTGTTTAGTGGTTATGCCGATACTAGCGCGTAAATGAGATTTTTACCATTCACCCTTTTCGCTATGTAATCATGTATATAGCGTCATGATCGGCCTATTTCGCTACAGAATAAGGGAAAATGGCGGTTTTACTTTGATATACATCATCAGGGATGCAGAGCGAATATTGTCCTTTGGGGGTAGAAAACCATGAGTTGTATCCTCAATATTGGCAGGCTAATTGCTGTTCCCCCGTAATTTGCGCTACTGTAGCGCGGATAATCTGACTTCAGGAATGTATATGCGCAATCGTACGCTGGCTGACCTTGATCGTGTCGTTGCTCTCGGCGGGGGGCATGGACTGGGACGCGTTCTCTCATCACTTTCGTCTTTAGGCTCTCGCTTAACGGGTATCGTCACCACCACGGATAACGGTGGCTCGACGGGACGTATTCGTCGCTCAGAAGGCGGCATTGCCTGGGGCGATATGCGCAACTGCCTCAACCAGCTGATAACGGAACCGAGCGTCGCCTCCGCGATGTTTGAATACCGTTTTGGCGGTAATGGCGAGCTATCCGGTCATAATCTCGGAAACTTGATGTTAAAGGCGCTGGATCACCTTAGCGTGCGGCCTCTGGAAGCCATCAATTTAATTCGTAATCTGTTGAAAGTGGACGCGCAATTAATTCCGATGTCAGAGCATCCTGTTGATCTGATGGCCATTGACGATCAGGGACATGAAGTTTACGGCGAGGTCAACATCGACCAGCTAACTACGCCGATTCAGGAACTACTTTTAACCCCCAACGTACCTGCCACCCGTGAAGCGGTGCTGGCAATCAATGAGGCTGACCTGATAATTATCGGGCCAGGCAGTTTTTATACCAGCCTGATGCCAATCCTGCTGCTTGAGGAAATGGCGCAGGCACTACGCCGCACGCCAGCCCCGATGGTTTATATTGGCAATTTGGGAAGAGAATTAAGCCTGCCTGCGGCGAATCTGAAGCTTGAAAACAAGCTGGCGATTATGGAGCAGTATGTCGGTAAAAAGGTGATTGATGCGGTTATTGTTGGGCCGAAGGTCGATGTTTCTACAGTTAACGACAGATTAGTCATTCAGGACGTACTGGAGGCCAGCGATATCCCCTATCGTCATGACCGCCAGTTGTTACATAACGCACTGGAAAAAGCATTACAGGCTTTAGGTTAACGTGAAGCCGAAAGAAAATTCCGGCTTCCAATTGAAGACAAAGTACACGTTGTTCATGCCGGAGGCGGCGTGAACGCCTTATCCGGCCTACAAACCGCGCAAATTCAATGTATTGCAGAGAAAATGTAGGCCTGATAAGCGTAGCGCATCAGGCAATTTTGCTTTTGCCATCTCTCTTCTTCGTTATCCTGTCACGAAGCCGCAATAAACAACTCACGCAGCTGATGCAACTGGTCACGAATTTGCGCCGCCTCTTCGAACTCCAGATTTTGCGCGTGTTGCATCATCAGCCCTTCCAGTTCATGGATTTTCTGCTGCAACGCTTTAGGCGACATATCCATCGGTACATTATCCGGCTCAACAATCGGGCGCGATTTTCCTCTGCCCTTCGCTTTGGTTTTGGCAATGTTCTGCCCCAGCGCCAGGATATCGACCACTTTCTTGTTCAAGCCTTGCGGCGTAATGCCGTGTTCCTCGTTGTACTTCTGCTGTTTCTCGCGGCGACGTTCGGTTTCGCCAATCGCTTTCGCCATTGATGGGGTGATCTTATCGCCGTAGAGAATCGCTTTACCGTTGACGTTACGCGCCGCGCGACCAATGGTCTGAATTAATGAACGTTCGGAACGCAGGAAGCCTTCTTTGTCAGCGTCGAGGATCGCCACCAGCGAAACTTCTGGCATATCCAGACCTTCGCGCAGTAAGTTGATCCCGACCAGCACATCAAACTCGCCCAAGCGCAAGTCGCGGATAATTTCCATACGCTCGACGGTGTCGATATCCGAGTGAAGATAACGCACGCGTTCACCGTGTTCTTCCAGATATTCGGTGAGATCTTCCGCCATCCGCTTAGTCAACGTCGTGACCAGTACGCGTTCGTTAATTGCCGCCCGCAGGCGAATTTCTGAGAGAAGATCATCAACCTGGGTCGCTACCGGGCGCACTTCGATAATCGGGTCCAGCAGCCCTGTTGGACGCACGACCTGATCCACCACGTCGCCACCGGATTTCTCCAGCTCGTAATTACCGGGTGTTGCAGAAACATAGATGGTTTGCGGGGCTAACGCTTCGAACTCTTCGAATTTCAGCGGACGGTTATCCAGCGCTGATGGCAAGCGGAAACCGTACTCCACCAGCGTCTCTTTACGCGCCCGATCACCTCGATACATGCCGCCAATTTGCGGAATAGTCACGTGGGATTCATCGACCACCAACAGGCCATCGGCGGGGAGATAATCAAACAGCGTCGGCGGTGGCTCACCAGGTCCACGACCGGAAAGAAAGCGCGAATAGTTTTCAATGCCTGAGCAATAACCGAGCTCGTTCATCATCTCCAGATCAAACTGGGTACGCTGAGTCAGGCGTTGTTCTTCCAGCAGCTTGTTATTTGCCAGCAGCACTTTGCGCCGATCGGCCAGCTCTTCTTTGATCTCTTCCATTGCCTGCACAATACGTTCACGCGGGGTGACGTAGTGTGTTTTCGGGTAGATGGTAAAGCGGGGGATGGTTGAGATAATTTGCCCTGTTAACGGGTCGAAAAGCGACAACCGCTCTACCTCTTCGTCGAACAATTCAACACGTAGCGCAACGTCGTCGGACTCCGCCGGAAAAATATCAATCACTTCCCCGCGAACACGGAAAGTCCCGCGCTGGAACGCCTGGTCGTTGCGGGTGTATTGCAGTTCCGCCAGGCGACGCAGAATCGCGCGCTGATCGATAATCATGCCGACCGTCAGATGCAGCATCATCTTAAGATATAAGTCAGGGTCGCCCAGACCGTAGATGGCTGAAACAGAGGCGACTACCACCACATCGCGCCGCTCCAGCAAAGCTTTGGTCGCTGAAAGCCGCATCTGTTCAATATGTTCGTTTACCGAGGCATCTTTTTCAATGAAGGTGTCCGAGCTCGGCACATAGGCTTCCGGTTGATAGTAGTCGTAGTAAGAGACGAAGTATTCCACCGCATTTTCCGGGAAAAATTCTTTCATCTCGCCGTACAACTGGGCTGCCAGCGTTTTGTTGGGCGCCAGCACCATCGTCGGGCGCTGAAGGTCGGCAATGACGTTAGCAATGGTAAATGTTTTCCCGGAGCCCGTTACGCCGAGTAGAGTCTGGTGAGCCAGGCCATCTTCAAGCCCTTCTTCGAGGCGTCGAATTGCATCAGGCTGATCGCCAGAAGGTTTAAAAGAGGAATTCAGTTTGAACGGTTTACTCATGAGTCGCTACCTGAAGGAGTGGGCGGGCAGGTATGTAATTTTACTCGTCGTGTTTAATATTGCCAACAAATTATACTGGATAAAAAAACAGTTTCACGCCACATTATTTCTGTTACACCGTCAACGAAGGTATCAATCATGAGCATAATTTGCTCAGTGACGAGATAAAACTCCATGCTTGCGGGGTTATCCCCAAAGCAACGGCTTTTTTAACAATTGTCAAGATGGCTGATGACGGATTTATGGCAAGAGATGTCACTTTCATGACTGCCATTGCTTTTATATAATTAATTGAAAAATAACAAATATTTCCTTAAGCCTTCTTTCGCGTCAATTCGCGTGCAAGCCGCGTATTCTCTCGCTTGCATCACGTTTTCTAACTCTAATGCACATGGTTATCCACAGGAATAGTGGATAACTGCCTGCAGCCCGTATGCCCTGCCGCCTGGGCAATTCCCACACTAACCGCATATTGTGGGGGTAAATATTTTTTCTCAATTCTTTTGAAATTTAATTGGTTGAATTGCAGGCAGCAGACGACGCGATCTCGCTCGCAATTTAACCAAATATATTGCTACAACAATGCGGTGAGATTGAGGTACTTTCCGGTTAGCGCGTTTTCAGGGGGTTCATCAAGCCATGGGATCTCCCCAAGCAACGGTGCGGAAATCATCCGCTTGAGCGTGGCCATATATTCAGCGTGACGTTTGCCCGGTGGAGTGACATCGTTCGCTACCCACCCTGCAAGGGTAAGTCCGGCTTGCTGTACAGCCTGTGCGGTCAGCATCGCGTGATTAATACAACCGAGTTTCACGCCCACAACCAGTATCACTGGCAGTTGTTCTTGCGTTACCCAATCCGCGAAAGTGAAAGACTCAGAAAGCGGCGTAAACCAGCCTCCTGCACCTTCTACCAGTACCCAGTTTGCCTGCTGTGCCAGCGCGTGTAACCCGGCGCTCATAACCACGGGGTCGATGGGTCTGCCCTCTTGCGCGCTGATGATGTGCGGCGAGGTCGGTTCTGCGAAGGTGTAAGGGTTTACCGTGGCGTAATCCAGTTGCAGGCTACTGTTGCGTTGCAACGCCAGTGCGTCGCTATTACGTAAGCCTTCTACTGTCATTTCGCTGCCGGAGGCAACAGGTTTGTAACCTGCCGTCCGGTAGCCTGCAGCCTTTGCGGCTTGTAAAAGTGCACAGCTGGCGACGGTTTTCCCCACTTCGGTATCCGTTCCGGTGACAAAATAACGTTTACTCACGAGCAATCACTCCCAAAAAAAGATGATACGTCAGAGGATATCGCCCCTGTTGTTGCGGCCAGGCCAGTTGCAATCGCTGCAACTGCGAACGCGTTAATATTCGCTGGTCGCGCCCTTCATGAAGATGCGTGGCACCGATGCCTTTCAGCGAACGCATGGCACTGAGCGCATCATCAAACCACAGTGTGACGGGCTGAATATGGTGTTGATAATGCAAACCTTTCAGCGACTGTTCGATTTCATCTGGCGGTAAAAAGCGATTGGCATGAGGCCGTTCGTCTACCGCCTGCCACGCCTGATGCAGTTCGGGTAACGATCCCTGCGCCAGCGTGGTAAACGCGACCACGCCTCCGGGGCGCACCACCCGATACAGCTCGCGGAGTGCCGTGGATAAATTACCGCACCACTGCACCGCGAGATTGCTCCATGCAAGATCGAACGTCGCAGTCGCTAACGGCAGGGATTCGATATCGCCTGCCAGATAATGATCTGCGGCATCTTGTTGGCGTGCCTGCGCAAGCATAAGTGGCGAGAGATCTAAGGCCGTCACCTGTACATGACGTTCGCGCCAGTGGCGGCTCATCCAGCCAGGTCCACAGCCAGCGTCCAGCACACGGGGGTATTTACGCTGCGGGAGCATTGCCAGTAAGGCATCGGCACTCTGGCGCTGTAGATCTGCGTGTTCCTCATAGTGCGCGGCTGCCCGACCAAATGCCGCCGCAATGGCTTGTTTATTAACCGTTGCCATGCAGCACCTCCAGCAGGCGGTCGATATCCTGCATTTCATGCGCTGCGGTTAGCGTTAAGCGCAGTCGCGCAGTGCCGACGGGTACGGTTGGCGGGCGAATCGCCGTGACCCAGCAGCCTTGCTGGCGCAGTTTTTCTGCCAGTTGTAACGCTCGGCTGTTATCACCGACGATTAATGGCTGGATGGCGCTGCATGAATCCGCAAGCGTAAACGGCAAACCCTGCACTCCGGCACGAAAACGCATAATGAGTGCCGCCAGTTTTTCGCGCCGTGCATCACCCTCTTCACTGCGAATGACCGCCAGCGACGCACGTAATGCCTGCGCCTGAGCGGGCGGCATACTGGTGCTGTAGATAAGATGGCGGGCGAATTGCAGCAGATAATTCGCCACGCTATCAGAACAAAGCACCGCCGCGCCGCTGACGCCAAATCCTTTGCCAAAAGTGACTACCAGCAGTTCCGGCTTCACCTTTTGCAGCCAACAACTGCCCCGCCCCTGTTCACCGATAACGCCCGTGCCGTGGGCATCATCAACCATCAACCAGGCGTTGTGCTGTTGCGTGACTTGCTGGATTTCCGTAAGCGACGCGCTATCGCCGTCCATGCTGAACACGCCTTCTGTCACCACCAGTTGCTGCCCCGGACAGGGGGAAGCAAGCAGTCGCGCCAGATGAGCGACATCGTTATGAGTAAAACGGCGAAGCTGCGACGGGCTTAAACTGGCAGCCTCCAGCAAGGAGGCATGGCTAAGCCGGTCGGCAACAATACGGTCCTCTTTCGCCATCATCGCGGTGATGACGGCCTGATTCGCGGCAAAACCAGAGATAAACAGCAGCGCCCGCGAATAGCCCAGCCACTCGGCCAGTTCTTCTTCCAGCGCCCGATGCGCCACGCTATAACCGCTGACATGCCCGGAACCGCCGCTACCTACACCAAACTTTTCTGCGCCCTGCTGCCAGGCGCGGATAATTTGCGGATGATGGCTTAAACCGAGGTAATCATTGCTGGAAAAGTTCAGATACTGGCGATCATCCGCCACCAGCCAGCGTCCGGCTCCTTGCGCCACCGGATAACGGCGACGCAAGGCATCGGCAGCACGCCGCGCATCGAGCGCCGCGTTGATTTTCTCCTGCCAGCTCATAGTGCTGCCGCGTTATAATATTCGTCAGTGTCCGGGGTCATCAGCGCCTGCTCCAGACGCTGCTGTTGTTCGTTATCGCCCGCCAGCACGGCAGTTTGCTGCGGGTTTAGCCCCAGTTTGCGGAACAGTTGCAGGTCTTTATCTTCTTCTGGATTCGGCGTGGTTAGCAGTTTGCAGCCGTAGAAGATCGAGTTTGCGCCAGCCATAAAGCACATCGCCTGAGTCTGTTCGTTCATCTGCTCGCGTCCGGCAGAAAGGCGCACGTAAGAGGTCGGCATCATGATCCGCGCTACAGCAATGGTGCGAATAAAATCAAAGGCATCGACATCATCGTTATCGGCCAGCGGTGTGCCTTTCACCTTCACCAACATGTTGATTGGCACGCTTTCCGGCGGCGTCGGCAGGTTTGCCAGTTGCAGCAATAATCCGGCGCGATCGTTCACCGTTTCGCCTAAGCCAACAATGCCACCTGAACAGACTTTGATCCCGGCATCGCGCACTTTTTCCAGCGTATCGAGACGTTCCTGATAGGTACGCGTAGTGATGATATTGCCGTAAAACTCCGGCGAGGTGTCGAGGTTGTGGTTGTAGTAATCCAGCCCGGCGTTCGCCAGGCGCTGCGCCTGAGATTCACTCAACGTGCCCAGCGTCATACACGCCTCCAGCCCCATCGCTTTTACCCCTTGCACCATTTGTTCCAGGTAGGGCATATCGCGTTCGTGGGGATTCTTCCACGCCGCGCCCATACAAAAACGCGTCGATCCCGCCGCTTTCGCTTTGCGCGCCGACTCCAGCACCTGTTCAACTTCCATCAACCGCTCGGCTTCCAGTCCGGTTTTATAGCGCGAGCTTTGCGGGCAGTATTTGCAATCTTCCGGACAAGCTCCGGTTTTAATCGACAGCAACGTGCTGACCTGCACCTGATGAGGATCGAAATGCTGACGATGCACCTGCTGCGCTTCAAACAGCAGATCCAGCAATGGTTTTTCAAATAATTCTGTGACTTGCGACAATGTCCAGCGTGGGCGGTGAGCCATGGGGCTTCTCCAAAACGTGTTTTTTGTTGTTAATTCGGTGTAGACTTGTAAACCTAAATCTTTTCAATTTGGTTTACAAGTCGATTATGACAACGGACGATCTTGCCTTTGACCAACGCCATATCTGGCACCCATACACATCCATGACCTCCCCGCTGCCGGTTTATCCGGTGGCGAGCGCCGAAGGTTGCGAGCTGATTTTGTCTGACGGCAGACGCCTGGTTGACGGTATGTCGTCCTGGTGGGCGGCGATCCACGGCTACAATCACCCGCAGCTTAATGCGGCGATGAAGACGCAAATTGATGCTATGTCGCATGTGATGTTTGGCGGTATCACCCATGCGCCGGCCATTGAGCTGTGCCGCAAACTGGTGGCGATGACGCCGCAACCGCTGGAGTGCGTTTTTCTCGCGGACTCCGGCTCCGTAGCGGTAGAAGTCGCGATGAAAATGGCGTTGCAGTACTGGCAGGCCAAAGGCGAAGCGCGCCAGCGATTTCTGACCTTCCGCAATGGTTATCATGGCGATACCTTTGGCGCGATGTCGGTGTGCGATCCGGACAACTCAATGCACAGCCTGTGGAAGGGATATCTGCCGGAAAACTTGTTTGCTCCGGCTCCACAAAGCCGCATGGATGGCGAATGGGATGAGCGCGATATGGTGGGCTTTGCCCGCCTGATGGCGGCGCATCGTCATGAAGTCGCGGCGGTGATCATTGAACCGATTGTCCAGGGCGCAGGCGGGATGCGCATCTACCATCCGGAATGGTTAAAACGAATCCGCAAAATGTGCGACCGTGAAGGTATCTTGCTAATTGCCGACGAGATAGCCACCGGATTTGGTCGTACCGGCAAACTGTTTGCCTGTGAACACGCGGGGATCGCGCCAGATATTTTATGTCTCGGCAAAGCCTTAACCGGCGGCACGATGACCCTTTCCGCCACACTCACCACGCGCGAGGTTGCAGAAACCATCAGTAACGGCGAAGCCGGCTGCTTTATGCACGGGCCAACTTTTATGGGCAATCCGCTGGCCTGCGCGGCTGCAAACGCCAGCCTGGCGATTCTCGAATCTGGCGACTGGCAGCAACAGGTGGCGGCTATTGAAGTACAGCTGCGCGAGCAACTTGCCCCCGCCCGTGATGCCGAAATGGTTGCCGATGTGCGTGTGCTGGGAGCAATTGGTGTGGTCGAAACCACTCGTCCGGTGAATATGGCGGCGCTGCAAAAATTCTTTGTCGAACAGGGCGTCTGGATCCGGCCTTTTGGCAAACTGATTTACCTGATGCCGCCCTATATTATTCGCCCGCAACAGTTGCAGCGTCTGACCGCAGCAGTTAACCGAGCGGTACAGGATGAAACATTTTTTTGCCAATAACGGGAAGTCAGCGTGTGGGTTTCTGGCTACACTTTCTGCAAACAAGAAAGGAGGGTTCTTGACGGCTCCCCGCCCTGAATGACGGGGATTCCCACTTCAACGAGCCGAACCTAAGCCGCGTGCTGCGATTCAGGGTTTACAGGCTCTCCGTGGGCTAACACTGCCAGCCCGGCAGCTTTAATATTACGTGCCGCGTTAATGTCGCGATCATGGTCTGCGCCGCATTCAGGGCAGTGCCATTTACGAACATTAAGAGGCATTTTTTGCATGGTGAAACCGCAGCAACTACAGCATTTTGAG
Source organism: Escherichia sp. E4702 (assembly GCF_963883545.1). NCBI lineage: Bacteria > Pseudomonadati > Pseudomonadota > Gammaproteobacteria > Enterobacterales > Enterobacteriaceae > Escherichia > Escherichia sp. E4702. Next base: position 123,799 of record NZ_CAWORF010000019.1, read on the forward strand.
GACGGTAAATACTGGTCAATGGCGACCACTGACCGCTCGGCCCATTTGCCTTTGTACTGGAGCTGGCGAACAAGTTCGCTCCAGCCTGCGTCAGCTATTGCTTTAGACAGCTTCGGGTTGCGGATCATGTTTTTCACCTTTAGGGATTCGACGCAAACAACTTGGTTTTCGTTAATCAGTTTGCGGGACAACTTGTGCAGATTGTCCATCCGGCAATCGGCGATTTTCGCGTGGAGTCGGGCGACCTTTAAGCGGGCTTTAATACGGTTTCTTGAGCCTTTTTGCTTCCTGCTTAAACGTCGTTGTAGCAGCGTTAATCGCTTCGCATATTTAGCGGTGTGGCGGGGATTGTCGGTTTTGAATCCGGTATCGGTAACGAATAAATCTTTTAAGCCCACATCAATGCCGACCGTTTTAGCGGTAACAGGCATTGATACAGGTTCAAACTCACACAGGCAGGAAACAAAGTACCTGCCAGCGCTATCTCTGGAAATGGTAACGGTTGACGGCGCAGATGGTAATTCTCGACTCCAGCGAACATCCAGCGGCGACTTGCTCTTTGCTATATACAACTCGCCGTCACGGTGTTTAAACGCGCTGGCAGTGAACTCAGCCACCTGTTTGTGCCGTTTGCTTTTGAAAGCCGGATATGCAGCTCGTCCGGCAAAGAAGTTAGCAAAGGCGGCTTGTTGGTGGCGCAACGACTGCTGGAGGGGAACGCAGGAAACATCATTCAGCCATATGTATTCAGGCTCTTTTTTGAGCGCCGTAAGGCGAGCGTTGGCCTGTAGATAACCGATCTTTTCCTTTCGCTCGTAGTACGCATCGGTACGCCAACGAAGGATGGAATTGTAGACGAAGCGCACACAGCCGAACGTCTGAGCTAAAAGCTCAGCCTGCTCAGTTGTCGGGTAAAACCGGTATTTATATGCGCGTTTCATGTGTTCACATACTAAAGAGGAAAATGTGATTATGCAAAGTACAGTTAGTCGGAAAAACGCCTCCTTTCCTCCCCGGCTTGAAGGCCGAGGTTTCCCGGAGGCATTCTAATGAAACTCATCAGTAATGATCTGCGCGATGGCGATAAGCTGCCGCATCGTCATGTCTTTAACGGCATGGGTTACGATGGCGATAATATTTCGCCGCATCTGGCGTGGGATGATGTTCCTGCGGGAACCAAAAGTTTTGTTGTCACCTGCTATGACCCGGACGCGCCAACCGGCTCCGGCTGGTGGCACTGGGTAGTTGTTAACTTACCCGCTGATACCCGCGTATTACCGCAAGGGTTTGGCTCTGGTCTGGTAGCAATGCCAGACGGTGTTTTGCAGACGCGTACCGACTTTGGTAAAACCGGGTACGATGGTGCAGCGCCGCCGAAAGGCGAAACCCATCGCTACATTTTTACCGTTCACGCGCTGGATGTAGAACGTATTGATGTCGATGAAGGTGCCAGCGGCGCGATGGTCGGGTTTAACGTTCATTTCCACTCTCTGGCCAGCGCCTCGATTACTGCGATGTTCCGTTAATCACTCTGCCAGATGGCGCAATGCCATCTGGTATCACTTAAAGGTATTAAAAACAACTTTTTGTCTTTTTACCTTCCCGTTTCGCTCAAGTTAGTATAAAAAAGCAGGCTTCAACGGATTCATTTTTCTATTTCATAGCCCGGAGCAACCTGTGAACACATTTTCAGTTTCCCGTCTGGCGCTGGCATTGGCTTTTGGCGTGACGCTGACCGCCTGTAGCTCAACACCGCCCGATCAACGTCCTTCAGATCAAACCGCGCCTGGTACCTCTTCTCGCCCGATTCTGTCGGCAAAAGAAGCGCAGAATTTCGATGCTCAACACTATTTTGCGTCCCTGACGCCTGGTGCTGCAGCGTGGAATCCTTCCCCGATTACCCTGCCTGCACAACCTGACTTTGTTGTCGGCCCGGCGGGTACTCAAGGTGTAACGCATACCACGATTCAGGCAGCGGTGGATGCGGCAATTATCAAGCGTACCAACAAGCGCCAGTATATTGCCGTGATGCCTGGTGAGTATGAAGGCACGGTCTATGTCCCTGCCGCTCCGGGTGGAATTACTCTGTACGGTACAGGCGAAAAACCGATTGATGTGAAGATTGGGCTTTCACTTGATGGTGGCATGAGCCCTGCCGACTGGCGTCACGACGTCAACCCACGCGGCAAATATATGCCAGGTAAACCAGCGTGGTATATGTACGATAGCTGCCAGAGCAAACGCAGCGACAGTATCGGCGTGCTCTGTTCTGCGGTCTTCTGGTCACAAAACAATGGCCTGCAACTGCAAAACCTGACCATCGAAAACACACTGGGCGATAGCGTAGATGCGGGTAACCATCCGGCGGTGGCACTGCGTACTGATGGCGACAAAGTGCAGATCAATAACGTCAACATTCTCGGTCGTCAGAACACCTTTTTTGTCACCAACAGCGGTGTGCAAAACCGTCTGGAAACCAATCGTCAGCCGCGTACGCTGGTGACCAACAGCTACATTGAAGGGGATGTGGATATCGTTTCTGGTCGCGGCGCGGTGGTGTTCGATAACACCGAATTCCGCGTGGTGAACTCACGTACTCAGCAAGAAGCGTATGTGTTTGCACCGGCTACGCTGTCTAACATCTATTACGGTTTCCTCGCCGTAAACAGCCGTTTCAATGCTTCCGGTGATGGCGTGGCGCAACTGGGCCGCTCGCTGGATGTTGATGCTAATACCAACGGTCAGGTGGTGATCCGTGATAGCGCCATCAACGAAGGTTTTAACACGGCGAAACCGTGGGCCGATGCGGTGATTTCCAATCGTCCATTTGCGGGTAATACCGGCAGCGTTGACGATAGCGACGAAGTACAGCGCAATCTGAATGACACTAACTACAACCGCATGTGGGAATACAATAACCGCGGCGTGGGTAGCAAAGTGGTTGCAGAAGCTAAGAAGTAAGAGCTATTAACTATTTGCCGGATGCGGCGTAAACGCCTTATCCGGCCTACAGTTCGATGCGATTCGTAGGTCGGATAAGATGCGCAAGCATCGCATCCGACAATAAGTGCCGAATGC
>NZ_CAWORF010000020.1:0-115863 GCF_963883545.1 Escherichia sp. E4702
TGTAGGTCGGATAAGATAGCGCAAGCATCGCATCGACAATAAGTGCCGAATACGGCGTAAACACCTTATCCGGCCTACGGTTCGATGCGATTTGTAGGTCGGATAAGATGCGCCAGCATCGCATCCGACAATAAGTGCCGAATGCTGCGTAAACGCCTTATCCGCCTACGGCTCGATGCGATTTGTAGGTCGGATAAGATGCGCAAGCATCGCATCCGACAATAAGTGCCGGATGCGACCTACATTCACATGGCGCTTTTTATATCTGACGGTTTTTATTGAAGTTAATCAAACTACCCGCTTTGATAATCTCGCGCTCTTCAGCAGTCAGACTTTCCATATAGAGCGTAATCTCCCTTACCGGCGCATCTTTATGGATCACATAACCTTTAAATGTCGTACCTGGATTATCCAGCGCCGCTTTAATGCCAGGGATGTAAATGTAATCACCTACGTCAAAGTTCGGTGCCTCCGCCATTTGCAGCGGTAACATCCCCCAGTTGATGACGTTAGAACGGTAGCGTTTAGTCGCGTACTCCTCGGCAATATTCGCCAGACCGCCAATCACTCGCTGGCAGCTCGCAGCCTGCTCACGCGCAGAACCATCGCCTGGTTTGACCGCATAGACCATGCTGCCAATTTCAGTTTGCAGCGGATCAATATTTTCCTGACCAGCAATCTGCTTAATGCGCGCAAAAACGTCTGCCAGTTCGCTGACATTCCCCGCCAGACGCTGATTTTCCAGCTCGGCAGTGGCTTTACTTCTGCCAACATAACCCGGATCACGGCGTGACAGGGTAAATTCCGCCAGACCAATCGGATTTGAACGATACGAAGAGGTTTCACCGGAAGGAATCAATTCGTCAGTGGTGGTCACTTCGTCGAGGATCTTCGAGCACACTTTGAGGACGATATTGTCAGTCAGCGCGCCCAATTCCGGCCAGTCTTTGATGTTCGGTCCGTAGATCAGCGGTTGCTGAGTCGCCCCTTTAACAAAGCCCTGATAAACACGGTTTTTATACGGCGTTACATCGAAGGCGTACTCCGGCACGTTGTCCCAGCAATCGAGTTCGCTGGCAGAGGTTAAATAGCCACCGTTTGCCGCAGTCGCAGCGATAGAACGAGCGTCCATCAACGCCACCGCTGACATCTGCCCATTGGCTGGCTTAGAGCCTTCGCGGTTCGGGAAGTTACGTGTGGTGTGGCGAATACTCAAACCGTTGTTGATTGGCGTATCGCCCGCGCCAAAGCATGGGCCGCAGAACGCGGTTCTGATGATTGCGCCTGCACCAATCAAATCGGCTACCACACCTTTTTTGGCGAGATCCATAAACACCGGCTGTGATGACGGGTAAACCGACAGCGAGAAGGTGTCATTACCACAGGATTGACCGCGCAGCGCATTTGCTGCGGCGATAACGTTTTCATAGTTACCGCCAGAACAGCCAGCGATAATCCCCTGCTGCACTTTCAGGCGACCATTTTCCACTTTATCCAGCAGCGAGAGTTTGGCTTTACCGTGCGCCACGCGTTCGGACTCAATTTCAATCTCACGCAGAATGTCGGTCAGGTTCTGGTTCAGTGTGTCGATTTCATACACGTTGCTCGGGTGGAACGGCAGCGCAATCATCGGTTTGATGGCACTTAAATCAACGCTGATGCAGCCATCGTAGTACGCCATCGGTTGAGGGTTAAGCTGGCAGTAATCCTGGCCGCGACCGTGAAGCGCCAGCCAATTATGCACTTCTTCATCGGTTTGCCAGACAGAACTTAAACAGGTCGTTTCGGTAGTCATTACGTCAACGCTGTTACGGAAATCGGTAGAGAGCGCAGCAACACCGGGACCTACGAATTCCATCACTTTGTTTTTGACGTAGCCGTTTTTAAACACGGCGCCGATAATCGCCAGCGCCACATCCTGCGGCCCCACATACGGCGCAGGTTTTCCGGTCAGATGCACCGCAACCACGCCCGGATAGTCGATATCCCAGGTGTCATTAAGCAGTTGTTTTACCAGCTCGCCGCCGCCCTCACCGACTGCCATTGTCCCTAATGCACCGTAACGGGTGTGGCTGTCTGACCCGAGGATCATTTTGCCGCCGCCTGCCATCATCTCACGCATATATTGATGGATGACCGCAATGTGCGGAGGCACAAAAATACCGCCATAACGCTGAGCCGCCGATAAACCAAAAATATGGTCATCACCGTTAATGGTGCCGCCCACAGCACAGAGTGAGTTATGGCAGTTGGTCAGCACATACGGCAGCGGGAAACGTTCCATACCGGACGCTTTAGCGGTCTGTACAATACCAACAAAGGTAATATCGTGAGAGGCTAATGAATCAAACTTAATTTTAAGTTTATCCATATTTCCGGACGTATTATGAGAAGAGAGAATAGACCAGGCAATAGTGCCTTTTTTTGCTTCTTCTTTTTTTATTTCGCCGGTGAAATGTTCTTCGGCGATTATTTCGTTATTACTGGCGAGAAACACGCCTTTTTCAGATAACTTGGTCATCAAATGCTCCAGATATCTGCGCACTGGAAAGTGCGCAGAAAGATAATGAAGGGATATTTACAGCATGTTCCAGCCGATCAGCATATTCCACCACCATACGCCGAGGGTGATATGCACCAGGAAGGTTAATATCGTCAGTACCGCACCGACCAACCACCAGGATTTAATATCGTTGTAACCCACACCAAAGATGACCGGACCAGCCGCGCCACCATAGTGAGTAACCATGCCGCCGTAGGAGTTGGAGAACAACAGTGCCAGCGCGGTTAACATTAACGGTGCACCGGAGACGTTCGCCAGCATGGCAAATACCGGTAACATGGCAACGATATAGGCACTACCGGAAGCGAAGAAATAACGTACGATGATGCTAAGGAAAATAATAACGAAGAAAGCAACGTTACCGTGACCATCAAATGCCAGGTTATTTTTAAAGACTTCAGCTAACCATTCGAAGAATTTAACTTTCGATAATAAGGAGCTTAAGCCGATAATACCGCCGTACCAGATTAAGGTATTCCAGCCGCCTTTATTTTTAACCACGTCTTCCCAAGTAACGATTCCTAGCAGCAGCATGGTCGCCATAACAACGATTGCCACAGTGGATTCATCAACCCCGAGCGTTTTACTGAAAATCCAGCCCAGCAACGCCAGCACAAAGACACCGAGCAGCATTTTTTCACGGATTTTCATCGGTCCCAGTTCAGCAAGGCCCGCTTTAGCGATGGTTTTGTTATCCACCTTTTTAATTTCTGGCGGATACATGGTGTAAATCACCAGCGGAGTGACCAGCAGCATAATGATACCCGGCAAACCGGCGGCCAACGCCCATCCCCCCCAGCTAATTTGCAGGTGCAGAATGTCGTTGATCATTTTCAGCGCCAGAATGTTCCCTGCCATTGCGGTAAAGAACATATAGCTGGTGGTTTTGGTGACCATGTAAATGGACATCATCAAGTAATGTCCGACACGACGCGGGCTTTTTTCAGGTTCTGACCCCAAAGCCACCGCCACGCTGTTGATGATCGGTAATACAATGCCGCCCGCACGCGCGGTGTTAGACGGTGTTGCCGGAGCCAGTACCAGATCGAGGAATACCGTAACGTAACCCAGACCCAGGGTAGTGCTACCAATTTTACCAATCAGCAAATAGGCAATACGTTTACCTAAGCCGGTGGTCACAAATGCGGCGCTTAAGGTAAACGCCGAGAACACCAGCCAGGTGGTACCTGAAGAGTAACCGCTTAATACGGCGGTGGTTTTAAACGCACCGTCGGATAAGTTACCAACCACCACCATCGAGGCAGCAACGGCAATTAACAGTACGACAGGTTCCGGGAAAGGCTTGATAACCAGCCCCACAATCGCCGCCAGGTAAATACCAAAAAGTACCCATGCCAGTTCGCTTAATCCTGCCGGGGCTGGCATAAAGCCAATAATACATGGGATCGCTAATATCAGAATTAGCTTCCATAACGATTTCTTATTCATTTAAAATCCTGTTCTTTCTGTATGACTCATACAGAAGTCCTTTATTGATTGTCCTTATCACGACAACGAAATTTTTCAGGGAAGATAAACTTCACCGGAAAATATTTTTCTGGTCGTCCGAATAACAGATGCACGTAACGTTGTGGCATCCTGACCTTCATTACTTAAATGAACGTCAAGCGCACCACTGGGGTGTTCAATATTGATATTGCCGTACCCCACAGAAGGGACGATTTGTCGGGTGACGGTGCCTTCCAATGCACAGCTACTGGAAATGGCAATAGCGCCAGTTATCGCCAGCGCGCGATGGCAAGAATGCGGCATAAAATAACGCACATTAATTGCCCCGCCTTTCTGCGCTGGAGAAATAAGCACAGGTTTAGGGATAACCATATTACTGACATCGCCTAAGCCCATTGCTTGACCCGCTTGCAGACGGATAGATTCAATGCGGGCTAATAATGCTTTGTCGGCATCCAGTTCCGCCGGTAATTCATAGCCTGTTTTGCCCAGATATTCAGCCGGAATAATGACGACTGGCATCGCCATATCAATACAGGTCACTGGAACATCGTCAAAATAATCAATCTGATTATCAGTCGGGAAGACTTTTCCGGTTTTTGTTCCTGCGGCATTCAGGAAAGTGAGAGCGACCGGTGCGGCTGTCCCTGGCACACCATCAATTCTGGCGCTACCCTCGTACTCGACAACACCATTTGGCGTTTGCACATCAGCTTCGATGAACGTACCGGTATTGACGTTGCGGATACGCACACGGGTGACCGGTGATGTCGCGGCAATCAAACCATTTTCAATGGCGAATGCCCCAACCCCAGACAGCATATTGCCGCAGTTGGGTGTCGTATCGACACGCTGCTCATGGACGATAACCTGAGCAAACAGATAATTGACATCAGCACGCGGATCGTCGGAACGGCTAATAATGGCGACTTTACTGGTCAGCGGATTACCGCCGCCGATACCATCTATTTCCAGATCGTTACCGGAACCCATAATTGCCATCAATATTTTATCGCGCTGCGTTTGATCTTCGGGTAAATGTTCCGCTAACAGGAACGCGCCCCTCGAGGTTCCACCTCGCATCATCACGCAGGGTATTTTTTTCATAATAATGCCCTCAATTTAAAAACATAACTTATTGCGATATGGTTACATTAAGGGCAAAGCATCTCTAATGACTTTAGCTCCACGATTAATAACATTTTTTCATTAATTTAAGTGATTAAATTGCAGTTAAACTGTTTAACTGTAAATCACTAAAACGCACCGCTTCCATTTTTCGGAGTAATAATGAAGCATGAATTATCAAGTATGAAGGCATTTGTTACGCTGGCAGAGTCCAGTTCATTTAACAATGCTGCTAAATTACTTAATATTACGCAACCTGCATTAACGCGCAGAATAAAAAAGATGGAAGAAGATTTACACATTCAACTTTTTGAGCGTACAACTCGCAAGGTTACGTTAACAAAAGCAGGAAAAAGGTTACTCCCGGAAGCTCGGGAATTAATAAAGAAATTCGATGAAACGCTTTTTAGTATTCGTGATATGAATGCTTATCATCGTGGTATGGTGACGTTAGCGTGTATTCCGACCGCGGTATTTTATTTTTTACCACTGGCAATCGGTAAATTTAATGAGCTGTATCCCAATATTAAAGTGCGGATTCTGGAACAAGGCACGAATAATTGCATGGAATCGGTGCTGTGCAATGAATCTGACTTTGGCATAAACATGAACAATGTCACAAATTCATCCATTGACTTTACCCCACTGGTCAATGAGCCGTTCGTGCTGGCCTGTCGGCGTGACCATCCATTGGCCAAAAAGCAGCTGGTGGAATGGCAGGAGTTAGTAGGTTACAAAATGATTGGCGTGCGTTCCTCCAGCGGCAACCGACTGCTGATTGAGCAAAAATTGTCCGATAAGCCCTGGAAACTGGACTGGTTTTATGAAGTGCGTCATCTTTCGACGTCATTAGGATTGGTGGAAGCGGGACTGGGGATTTCGGCGCTTCCTGGCCTGGCAATGCCTCATGCGCCCTATTCTTCGATTATTGGTATCCCATTGGTGGAACCCGTTATACGTCGAACATTGGGAATAATTCGCCGTAAAGATGCCGTACTTTCTCCAGCAGCAGAACGCTTTTTTGCCTTGCTGATTAATTTATGGACTGACGATAAAGACAATTTGTGGACCAATATCGTCGAACGCCAGAGACACGCGTTACAGGAGATGGGCTAATACTCCCGGCGCAGGAGATTCAGCGCCGGGTAAATCAGCGGTTAGTGTGCGTTCACCACAACCCACATTGGCCCCTGCCCTACCGCATAGCGGCCTTTTTCATGCAGCAGCCCCTGCTCGCCGACAATTTCGTATACCGAGATATGGTGCGATTTTTGCCCGGCAGCAATCAGATATTTGCCACTGTGCTCAACATTAAAGCCGCGCGGCTGAGTTTCCGTTGGCTGGAAGCCTTCTTTACTCAACACGCTGCCATCTTCCGAAACGCTGAAAACGGTAATCAGACTGGCGGTACGGTCGCAGGCGTATAAATGACGACCATCCGGGGTGATATGAATATCAGCCGCCCAACGGGTGTCGGAGAAGTTTTCCGGCATCATATCCAGCGTCTGGACACATTCGATATTGCCGTGCGGATCTTTCAGTTCCCAGACATCCACTGAGCTGTTTAACTCATTGACGCAATATGCATATTGTTCGTTTGGATGGAACACCATATGACGCGGACCGGCCCCTTCAACGGTAGTCACTTCTGCGGGGTCCTGCGCCACCAGATGACCGTCATCGCTGACGGTAAACAGGCAAATACGATCCTGCTTTAATGCCGGAACCCACAGAGTGCGGTTATCTGGTGAAATATTGGCGGAATGACAGCCGTCCAGTCCCTCAACCACATCGACAACGCCCACTGGCAGGCCATCTTCCAGACGCGTTACGCTCACGTTACCCGCATTGTAAGAACCTACAAAGACAAACTGCCCCTGGTGATCGGTGGAAATATGCGTCGGGCTACCCGGCAGCGCAGACTCTGCGGCAAAGGTCAGTGCGCCATCGTCCGGGGCGATACGATACGCCAGGACGCGAAACTCAGGGCGAACACCAACATAGAGATAACGTTTATCCGGGCTGACCACCATTGGCTGCACCTGCCCCGGCACATCGACAACCTGTGTCAGCGTCAGCACGCCTTCATGATTCAGGTTCCAGACGTGAATTTGCTGGCTCTCAGGGCTGGCGATATAAACTGTTTGCTTCATGAATGCTCCTTTGCATTTAGCAACTGACTTTAACAGCTAAAATTAGTCGCTTTTGGCGGTGAATGCTGAATTAAAACGCAGAATTTTGTCCAATAGTGGTATCGGTGTACCATTCTCGTAGACGAAAATTCTTAACCTTAATCTGGAAAACGCCATGACCACACGCGTGATTGCTCTCGACTTAGACGGCACCTTATTGACCCCGAAAAAGACTCTACTTCCCTCATCGATTGAAGCGCTTGCCCGCGCTCGCGAAGCAGGTTACCAATTGATTATCGTCACGGGTCGCCATCACGTCGCTATTCATCCTTTTTATCAGGCGCTGGCGCTGGATACACCTGCTATTTGCTGTAATGGCACCTATTTGTATGATTATCATGCAAAAACTGTGCTTGAAGCCGATCCAATGCCCGTTAACAAAGCCCTGCAACTCATTGAGATGCTGAATGAACACCACATTCACGGTCTGATGTATGTGGATGACGCAATGGTCTATGAGCATCCGACCGGACATGTCATTCGCACGTCTAACTGGGCGCAGACTTTGCCGCCGGAACAGCGCCCGACTTTCACACAAGTCGCTTCTCTGGCTGAAAAGGCGCAACAAGTTAACGCCGTGTGGAAGTTCGCTCTGACGCACGATGACCTGCCGCAGTTACAGCATTTTGGTAAGCATGTTGAACATGAGTTGGGTCTGGAGTGTGAATGGTCCTGGCACGATCAGGTTGATATTGCGCGCGGCGGCAACAGTAAAGGCAAACGCCTGACGAAATGGGTTGAGGCGCAAGGCTGGTCGATGGAAAACGTAGTCGCATTCGGCGATAACTTCAATGATATCAGTATGCTGGAGGCTGCCGGAACGGGTGTAGCGATGGGCAATGCCGATGATGCGGTAAAAGCACGCGCCAATATCGTGATTGGTGACAATACTACCGACAGCATCGCCCAGTTTATTTATAGCCACCTGATTTAATCAGGCGGTTATCGACACACTTTTAATTTGCGCGTATAGCCACAGGCCAGGTTTGATCGCCAGTTCATCCCTGGCCCACGGGCTTATTCGCGCCCACAGCGTTTTACCGCCGACTTCCAGTTCCACTTCCACCTGGCCGTTATCATCATAGCTATTGACGACTTTTGCGCGCAGCACATTGCGGATGCTGGTTTGTTGCGGCGGTTGTAAAACCAGAGAAACATCGGAAGCCTGGATGCGGATGCGTAGCGCGGCTTGCAGCGGTTCATCCAGCTTATTAACCCATAAATGCTGATCGCCCAACGCCAGCGCGGTCATTGCGTAACGCGGATGATGTTCCAGTACCGTTACTTTCAGAATGCTGCTTTGTTGCTCTTTCGGCAGCCACGGATTCATCACGCTACTGCCCCACACTTCTTCCAGCGCCCCGAAAGCTTTCACCTGGCCGTTTTCCAGTACCATCACTTTGTCCGCCAGATGGAGGATTTCATCCAGCGAATGACTGACATACAGCATCGGAATGTTGATTTCCCGCGTCAGCCGTTGCAGATAAGGCAATAGCTCGCGTTTGCGCGGAAGATCCAGCGACGCCAGTGGTTCATCCAGCAATAATAATTCCGGAGCCGTCAGCAATGCCCGACCAATTGCCACACGCTGTTTTTCGCCTCCGGACAGGCTGCCCGGTAAACAGTCAAGCAACGGTTCAATGCCTAAAAGCGCCACCAGCTTATCAAACTGATCGACCATACTTTTCGACATGCCGTAGCGCAGATTGCCACGCACTTTGTAATGCGGGAACAGCCGTGCATCCTGAAACACATAGCCAACGCGACGCTTTTCCGGCGTCAGGCAGATACCTTTTTCGGCATCATTTAGTACCCGACCATTGAGGACAATCCGCCCTTTTTGCGGGCGCGTCAGTCCACTAATGGCGTTAATCAGCGAAGTTTTTCCGGCACCGGAGACGCCAAAGATAGCAGTGATGCCATTGGCGGGCAGCGTTTCATTAATGGTCAGGCAATGGTTGCCCAAGGTCTGGGAAAAATTCAGTTCCAGCATGATTAGCGCCCCGCCCGTTCACGGCTGATTCTGGCCAGCCATTCTGAAATCAACAGGGAGATCATCGCTAGCGCAATAGAAATAATGCACAGTCTCGCTGCGCCGCTTTCACCGCCTGGGGTCTGGATCAGGGTATACATGGCAGAAGGAATGGTTCGCGTTTCACCTGGAATGTTAGAAACAAAGGTGATGGTTGCGCCAAATTCACCGAGCGAACGGGCGAAAGCCAGTACTGTACCGACGATAATTCCCGGCAACGTCAGCGGTAACGTGATAGTAAAGAAAACGCGCCAGCGCCCGGCCCCCAGCGTTCTTGCGGCCTGTTCCAGTTTGACATCAACCCCTTCCAGCGCCAGACGAATCGCCCGCACCATCAACGGAAAAGACATGACGGCGGCAGCGAGAACCGCGCCGCGCCAGCTAAACGCGAAGGTAATGCCAAACCAGTCATACAGGCGTTCGCCGATAAATCCGCGCCGTCCCATAGAAACTAACAGCAAGTAACCGACAACCACGGGCGGTAACACCAGCGGTAGATGCAGTACGCTGTCGAGCAGAGCTTTGCCCGGAAACGTGCAACGCACCAGTAACCAGGCAAAAAAGATCCCAAACGGCAGGCTAAACAGCACAGCCAGGGAAGAAACTTTCAGGCTTAGTAAAACCGCCTGCCATTCTGGATCGGTCAGTATCATTACTTAGTTGTAAATCCGTAACGTTTAAAGATTTCCGCAGCCTGCGGTCCCTTCAGATAATCGTAAAATGCTTTCACTGTCGCGTTGTTATGCCCTTCCACGACGGCAACTGGATATTCCACTTTTTTATGCGAATCTTCCGGGAAGGTGGCGACCACTTTTACCCCTTTGCTGGCAACTGCGTCAGAACCGTAGACAATACCCAGCGGCGCTTCATTACGTTCGACCAGCGCCAGCGCCCCACGAACATCTTCTGCCGGAGCCAGTTTCGGGGAGAGCGTATCCCATGCGCCCAGTTTTTGCAGAGCTTCTTTCGCATAAATGCCAGCCGGAACATGTTCCGGATCGCCAACCGCCAGGCGGCCGCCATTCAGCAGAGAGGTCCAGTTAGTTTTGCTGTCGATGGTGAAATCTTTCTGCTCGCTGGCTTTCGGTGCTACAACGACCAGGCTATTGCCGAGCAAGGTTTGACGCGTGGCGGTATCAATTCCTTTTTTATCAATTGCATAATCCATCCATTTCTGATCGGCAGAAATAAACAGATCCGCAGGCGCACCTGCTTCAATCTGACGAGCCAGAGTAGAAGAGGAGGCGAAAGAAGAAACGACGTCTACGCCTTTCTCTTTTTTATACTGCGTAGCGATATCCTGCATCGCGTTGGTCAGTGATGCTGCGGCAAAAACCGTGATTTTCCCTTCATCCGCCAACGCATTGCCAGCAACAGTGAAAGAGAGCGCCGCCCCGGCAAACAGGTTTAACCATTTACGAGCCATTTGTAACCCCTTTATTTAACGTTATGTAGGCGTCAATATAACGGCAAGTTCAGAATTTTCCCAGCAGTTATTGTTAACCTTTGAGAGGTAGATAGAAAAAATATCGGCAGGAAAAGCAGGAAGTTGAGAAAAAGAAAATGCCCGACTCAGCGGGCATTCATGGAATCAATGATTTTGTCCGGGCTGGTCTTTTTTACCAACACCAGAAAAGATGTTGAATACTTCACCAAGACCGTAAATCAGACCCAGGATGATGGCCATCACGACAGGTACCATGATTACGGCGAATACCAGACTTTTTAATAACTCTAACATGGTCAACTCCAGATGTAGTCCTGTGACTATTCTAACCGTTAAGCACAGAAAAGCACTCCCCTTTTGTGCGGTCAGCTTTGCGTGGCGCTCATTTTCCGTCACAATAAGACTTTTGCCAGGACATTGTTATGCAGGCCGAAATCCTTCTCACTCTTAAGCTGCAACAAAAGCTCTTTGCCGACCCACGCCGCATTTCGCTACTAAAACACATCGCGCTTTCCGGTTCCATCAGCCAGGGGGCGAAAGATGCTGGTATCAGCTATAAAAGCGCCTGGGATGCCATTAACGAAATGAATCAGTTAAGTGAGCATACGCTGGTTGAACGAGCTACGGGCGGAAAAGGCGGTGGCGGTGCTGTGCTGACCCGCTATGGTCAGCGACTGATTCAGCTCTATGACTTACTGGCGCAAATCCAGCAAAAAGCCTTTGATGTATTAAGTGACGATGACGCCCTGCCGCTGAACAGCCTGCTGGCCGCGATCTCACGTTTTTCACTGCAAACCAGCGCCCGTAACCAATGGTTCGGCACCATCACCGCCCGCGATCATGATGACGTTCAACAGCATGTTGATGTCTTACTGGCCGATGGTAAAACACGGCTGAAAGTCGCGATTACCGCGCAAAGTGGCGCGCGTCTGGGGCTGGATGAAGGCAAAGAAGTGTTGATTCTGCTGAAAGCGCCGTGGGTGAACATTACCCAGGATGACACCGTAGCCCAGAGTGCCGACAACCAATTGCCGGGCATTATTCGCCATATAGAGCGCGGCGCAGAACAGTGCGAAGTATTAATGGCGCTACCCGACGGGCAAACCCTGTGCGCCACGGTGCCGGTAAATGAAGCGGCTTCTCTTGAGCAAGGACAGAATGTCACGGCCTACTTTAATGCCGACAGCGTGATTATCGCCACACTGTGCTAAGCGTGTTGACAATTTGTTATGAAACACGTATCCCTGTCAGTAATCGCTGCAAAAAATGGGATATAAAATGTCATCGTTGCAAATTTTGCAAGGCACGTTTCGTCTTAGCGACACAAAAACGCTGCAATTGCCTCAGCTAACGTTAAACGCGGGCGGTAGTTGGGCGTTTGTCGGTTCGAATGGAAGCGGGAAGTCGGCGCTGGCCCGCGCGCTGGCCGGGGAACTTCCGCTTTTGAAAGGTGAACGGCAAAGCCAGTTTTCCCACATCACTCGTCTCTCCTTCGAGCAATTGCAAAAGCTCGTCAGCGACGAATGGCAGCGGAATAACACCGATATGCTCGGCCCTGGCGAAGATGACACCGGGCGCACCACAGCTGAGATCATTCAGGATGAAGTTAAGGACGCACCGCGTTGCGCGCAACTGGCGCAGCAGTTCGGCATTACCGCCCTGCTCGACCGACGTTTTAAATATCTTTCCACTGGCGAGACGCGAAAAACCCTACTGTGTCAGGCGCTGATGTCGGAGCCTGACTTACTGATTCTTGATGAGCCGTTCGATGGCCTGGATGTTGCCTCACGTCAGCAGCTGGCTGAGCGACTCGCCTCGTTACATCAGTCCGGTATTACTCTGGTACTGGTGCTCAATCGCTTCGATGAGATCCCGGAATTTGTCCAGTTTGCTGGCGTGCTGGCGGATTGCACGTTAGCGGAAACTGGCGCTAAAGAGGAACTGCTCCAGCAAGCACTCGTCGCGCAACTGGCGCATAGCGAACAGCTTGAAGGTGTGCAACTGCCGGAGCCGGATGAACCTTCAGCACGTCACGCCTTACCCGCCAACGAACCGCGCATTGTGCTGAACAACGGCGTGGTTTCTTATAACGATCGCCCCATTCTTAATAACCTTAGCTGGCAGGTGAATCCTGGCGAACACTGGCAAATTATCGGGCCAAATGGCGCGGGAAAATCGACATTATTAAGCCTGATTACTGGCGATCATCCGCAAGGTTACAGCAACGATTTGACGCTTTTCGGCCGACGTCGCGGCAGCGGCGAAACCATCTGGGATATTAAAAAGCATATCGGTTACGTCAGCAGTAGTTTGCATCTGGATTACCGGGTCAGCACTACCGTGCGTAATGTGATCCTTTCTGGCTATTTTGATTCGATTGGCATTTATCAGGCCGTTTCGGATCGCCAGCAAAAGCTGGTGCAGCAGTGGCTGGATATTCTCGGCATTGATAAACGCACGGCTGACGCCCCTTTCCATAGTCTTTCCTGGGGACAGCAGCGTCTGGCGCTGATCGTCCGCGCGCTGGTGAAACATCCAACGTTGCTTATTCTCGATGAACCATTGCAGGGGCTTGATCCGCTCAATCGCCAGCTTATCCGCCGTTTTGTTGATGTGCTGATTAGCGAAGGTGAAACGCAATTGTTGTTTGTTTCGCACCACGCTGAAGATGCGCCTGCCTGTATTACCCATCGTCTGGAGTTCGTGCCGGACGGTGACCTTTATCGTTATACACTCACCAAAATTAACTAAGTCTGTAATGCTGGCTGTGCCGGATGCGGCGTAAACGCGTTATCCGGCCCACGGTTCGACGCATCCAGGCATGAAACCGCATCTTTTTTTTCAGATAAAAAGCGCAATCATTCATAAACCCTCTGTTTTATAATCAATTAATCGCGCATAAAAAACGGCTAAATTCCTGTGTAAACGATTCCACTAATTTATTCCATGTCACACTTTTCGCATCTTTGTTATGCTATGGTTATTTCATACCATAAGCCTAATGGAGCGAATTATGAGAGTTCTGGTTACCGGTGGTAGCGGTTACATTGGAAGTCATACCTGTGTGCAATTACTGCAAAACGGTCATGATGTCATCATTCTTGATAACCTCTGTAACAGTAAGCGCAGCGTACTGCCTGTTATCGAGCGTTTAGGCGGCAAACATCCAACGTTTGTTGAAGGCGATATCCGTAACGAAGCGTTGATGACCGAGATCCTGCACGATCACGCTATCGACACCGTGATCCACTTCGCCGGGTTAAAAGCCGTTGGCGAATCGGTACAAAAACCGCTGGAATATTACGACAACAACGTCAACGGCACTCTGCGCCTGATTAGCGCCATGCGCGCCGCTAACGTCAAAAACTTTATTTTTAGCTCCTCCGCCACCGTCTATGGCGATCAGCCCAAAATTCCATACGTTGAAAGCTTCCCGACCGGCACACCGCAAAGCCCTTATGGCAAAAGCAAGCTGATGGTGGAACAGATCCTCACCGACCTGCAAAAAGCCCAGCCGGACTGGAGCATTGCCCTGCTGCGCTACTTCAACCCGGTTGGCGCGCATCCGTCGGGCGATATGGGCGAAGATCCGCAAGGCATTCCGAATAACCTGATGCCGTACATTGCCCAGGTTGCTGTAGGCCGTCGCGACTCGCTGGCTATTTTTGGTAACGATTATCCGACCGAAGACGGTACTGGCGTACGCGATTACATCCACGTAATGGATCTGGCGGACGGTCACGTCGTGGCGATGGAAAAACTGGCGAACAAGCCTGGCGTACACATCTACAACCTCGGCGCAGGCGTAGGCAGCAGCGTGCTGGACGTGGTTAATGCCTTCAGCAAAGCCTGCGGCAAACCGGTTAACTATCATTTTGCACCGCGTCGCGAGGGCGACCTTCCGGCCTACTGGGCGGACGCCAGCAAAGCCGATCGCGAACTGAACTGGCGCGTAACGCGCACACTCGATGAAATGGCGCAGGACACCTGGCACTGGCAGTCACGCCATCCACAGGGATATCCCGATTAAGGAACGACCATGACGCAATTTAATCCCGTTGATCATCCACATCGCCGCTACAACCCGCTCACCGGGCAATGGATTCTGGTTTCACCGCACCGCGCTAAGCGCCCCTGGCAGGGGGCGCAGGAAACGCCAGCCAAACAGGTGTTACCTGCGCACGATCCAGATTGCTTTCTCTGCGCAGGTAATGTGCGGGTGACTGGCGATAAAAACCCCGATTACACCGGGACTTACGTTTTTACCAATGACTTTGCGGCCCTGATGTCTGACACGCCAGATGCGCCAGAAAGCAACGATCCTTTGATGCGTTGCCAGAGCGCGCGCGGTACCAGCCGGGTGATCTGCTTTTCACCGGATCACAGTAAAACGTTGCCAGAACTGAGCGTTGCGGCATTGACGGAAATCGTCAAAACCTGGCAGGAGCAAACCGCAGAACTGGGGGAAACGTACCCATGGGTGCAGGTCTTTGAAAACAAAGGCGCGGCGATGGGCTGCTCTAACCCGCATCCGCACGGACAGATTTGGGCAAATAGCTTCCTGCCTAACGAAGCTGAGCGCGAAGACCGCCTGCAAAAAAAATATTTTGCCGAGCAGAAATCGCCAATGCTGGTGGATTATGTTCAGCGCGAGCTGGCAGACGGTAGCCGTACCGTTGTCGAAACCGAACACTGGTTAGCCGTAGTGCCTTACTGGGCTGCCTGGCCGTTCGAAACGCTACTGCTGCCCAAAGCCCACGTTTTACGGATCACCGATTTGACCGACGCCCAGCGCAGCGATTTGGCGCTGGCGTTGAAAAAGCTGACCAGTCGTTATGACAACCTCTTCCAGTGCTCCTTCCCCTACTCTATGGGCTGGCACGGTGCGCCATTTAATGGCGAAGAGAATCAACACTGGCAGCTGCACGCGCACTTTTATCCGCCTCTGCTGCGCTCCGCCACCGTACGTAAATTTATGGTCGGTTATGAAATGCTGGCAGAAACCCAGCGAGACCTGACCGCAGAACAGGCAGCAGAGCGTTTGCGCGCAGTCAGCGATATCCATTTTCGCGAATCCGGAGTGTAAGAAATGAGTCTGAAAGAAAAAACACAATCTCTGTTTGCCAACGCATTTGGCTACCCTGCCACTCACACCATTCAGGCGCCTGGCCGCGTGAATTTGATTGGTGAACACACCGACTACAACGACGGTTTCGTTCTGCCCTGCGCGATTGATTATCAAACCGTCATTAGCTGTGCGCCACGCGACGACCGTAAAGTTCGCGTAATGGCAGCCGATTATGAAAATCAGCTTGACGAGTTTTCCCTTGATGCGCCCATTGTCGCGCATGAAAACTATCAATGGGCTAACTACGTTCGTGGCGTGGTGAAACATCTGCAACTGCGTAACAACAACTTCGGCGGCGTGGACATGGTGATCAGCGGCAACGTGCCGCAGGGTGCCGGGTTAAGTTCTTCCGCCTCACTGGAAGTCGCGGTCGGAACCGTATTGCAGCAGCTTTATCATCTGCCGCTGGACGGCGCACAAATCGCGCTTAATGGTCAGGAAGCAGAAAACCAGTTTGTAGGCTGTAACTGTGGAATCATGGATCAACTGATTTCCGCGCTCGGCAAGAAAGATCATGCCTTGCTGATCGATTGCCGCTCACTGGGGACCAAAGCTGTTTCCATGCCGAAAGGCGTAGCTGTCGTCATCATCAACAGTAACTTCAAACGTACCCTGGTTGGCAGCGAGTACAATACTCGCCGTGAGCAGTGCGAAACCGGTGCGCGTTTCTTCCAGCAGCCAGCCCTGCGCGATGTCACCATTGAAGAGTTCAACGCTGTTGCACATGAACTGGACCCGATCGTCGCGAAACGCGTGCGTCATATCCTGACTGAAAACGCCCGCACCGTTGAAGCTGCCAGCGCGCTGGAGCAAGGCGACCTCAAACGTATGGGCGAGTTAATGGCGGAGTCTCATGCCTCTATGCGCGATGATTTCGAAATCACCGTGCCGCAAATTGACACTCTGGTTGAAATCGTAAAAGCTGTGATTGGCGACAAAGGTGGCGTACGCATGACCGGCGGCGGATTTGGCGGCTGTATCGTCGCGCTTATTCCGGAAGAGCTGGTGCCTGCCGTACAGCAAGCGGTCGCTGAACAATATGAAGCAAAAACAGGTATTAAAGAGACTTTTTACGTGTGTAAACCATCACAAGGAGCAGGACAGTGCTGAACGAAACTCCCGCACTGGCACCCGATGGTCAGCCGTACCGACTGTTAACTTTGCGTAACAACGCAGGGATGGTAGTCACGCTGATGGACTGGGGTGCGACTTTACTTTCCGCCCGTATCCCGCTTTCCGATGGCAGCGTCCGCGAGGCGCTGCTTGGCTGCGCCAGCCCGGAATGCTACCAGGATCAGGCCGCATTTCTTGGGGCCTCTATTGGTCGTTATGCCAACCGTATCGCCAATAGTCGTTATACCTTTGACGGTGAAACCGTGACGCTGTTGCCAAGTCAGGGCGTCAACCAACTACACGGCGGCCCGGAAGGGTTCGACAAACGCCGCTGGCAGATTGTGAACCAGAATGATCGTCAGGTACTGTTTGCCCTGAGTTCAGATGATGGCGATCAGGGCTTCCCGGGTAATCTCGGCGCGACGGTGCAATATCGTCTGACCGACGATAACCGTATCTCTATTACTTATCGCGCCACAGTTGATAAACCTTGCCCGGTGAATATGACTAATCACGTCTATTTCAACCTCGACGGCGAGCAGTCTGACGTGCGCAATCACAAGTTGCAGATTCTGGCGGACGAATATCTGCCGGTTGATGAAGGCGGCATTCCGCACGACGGCCTGAAATCTGTCGCCGGAACGTCTTTTGATTTCCGCAGCGCCAAAATCATCGCCAGTGAGTTTCTTGCCGACGACGATCAGCGCAAAGTGAAAGGTTACGATCACGCATTCTTGTTACAGGCCAAAGGCGATGGCAAGAAAGTGGCGGCGCATGTCTGGTCAGCAGATGAAAAATTGCAGCTGAAGGTCTACACCACCGCTCCGGCTCTGCAATTCTACTCCGGCAACTTCCTCGGCGGCACACCGTCGCGGGGAACCGAACCTTACGCCGACTGGCAAGGGCTGGCGCTAGAAAGCGAGTTTCTGCCGGACAGCCCGAACCACCCTGAATGGCCGCAACCGGACTGCTTCCTGCGTCCTGGCGAAGAGTATTCCAGCCTGACGGAATATCAGTTTATTGCTGAGTAATGTTAAGCCCTCGTAATGAGGGCTTTCTCCTCATATTGTTCAAATCACCAGCAAATGCCGACATATTTGCAACTCAATATTCACAACAACCTTACACTGCGACACTATTTTCGCTATGGTTATGCGTAAGCATTGCTGTTGCTTCGTCACGGCAATATAATGAGAATTATTATCATTAAAAGATGATTTGAGGAGTAAGTATATGGCTGTAACTAAGCTGGTTCTGGTTCGTCATGGCGAAAGTCAGTGGAACAAAGAAAACCGTTTCACCGGTTGGTACGACGTGGATCTGTCTGAGAAAGGCGTAAGCGAAGCAAAAGCAGCAGGTAAGCTGCTGAAAGAGGAAGGTTACAGCTTTGACTTTGCTTACACCTCTGTGCTGAAACGCGCTATCCATACCCTGTGGAATGTGCTGGACGAACTGGATCAGGCATGGCTGCCCGTTGAGAAATCCTGGAAACTAAACGAACGTCACTACGGTGCGTTGCAGGGTCTGAACAAAGCAGAAACCGCCGAAAAGTATGGCGACGAGCAGGTGAAACAATGGCGTCGTGGTTTTGCGGTGACTCCGCCGGAACTGACTAAAGATGATGAGCGTTATCCGGGTCACGATCCCCGTTACGCGAAACTGAGCGAGAAAGAACTGCCGCTGACGGAAAGCCTGGCGCTGACCATTGACCGCGTGATCCCTTACTGGAATGAAACCATTCTGCCGCGTATGAAGAGCGGTGAGCGCGTGATCATCGCCGCACACGGTAACTCCCTGCGTGCGCTGGTGAAATATCTTGATAACATGAGCGAAGAAGAGATTCTTGAGCTGAATATCCCGACTGGCGTGCCGCTGGTGTATGAGTTCGACGAGAACTTCAAACCGCTGAAACGCTATTATCTGGGTAATGCTGACGAGATCGCGGCGAAAGCAGCTGCTGTCGCTAACCAGGGTAAAGCGAAGTAAACGTCATTTGTTTAATAATGAGAAAGCCGACTGCAAGCGAGTCGGCTTTTTTGTTGCTAACAATGGAGCACATTGCCTGATGCGACGCTGCGCGTCTTATCAGGCCTACGGTGATTCATCGGATACGCCACTCTGACGGCGCATCCGACAATTAAACTTTACCCGCGACGCGCTTTTACTGCATTCGCCAGTTGACGTAACAAAGCATCGGTATCTTCCCAGCCGATGCAGGCATCGGTGATGCTCTTGCCATAAGCCAGCGGCTCGCCGCTCTCCAGACTTTGATTGCCTTCAACCAAATGACTTTCCACCATCACACCAATAATGGCTTTTTCGCCACCAGCAATCTGCTGGCAAACGTCAGCACACACATCCATCTGCTTTTGGAATTGTTTGGACGAGTTGGCATGGCTGAAATCAATCATCACTTGTGCTGGCAGGCCTGCTTTGTTCAGCCCTTCTTTCACTTCAGCAACGTGCTTCGCGCTGTAGTTAGGCTCTTTACCGCCGCGCAGAATGATATGGCAATCGCCGTTACCGCTGGTATTCACAATCGCCGAATGACCCCATTTGGTCACTGAAAGGAAGCAGTGCGGCGCACCGGCGGCATTAATGGCATCGATAGCCACTTTAATCGTACCGTCTGTGCCATTTTTGAAACCTACCGGGCAAGAAAGACCAGATGCCAGTTCGCGGTGCACCTGCGATTCCGTAGTACGTGCGCCAATTGCGCCCCAGCTCATCAGGTCAGCGAGATATTGTGGGGTGATCATGTCGAGAAACTCACCCGCCGCTGGCAGACCGCTGTCGTTAATATCAAGCAGCAATTTACGGGCAATACGCAGACCGTCGTTGATCTGGAAGCTGTTATCCATATGCGGATCGTTAATCAGCCCTTTCCAGCCCACCGTTGTACGCGGCTTTTCAAAATAAACGCGCATTACGATTTCCAGGTCGTCTTTTAGCCCTTCACGCAGCGCCAGCAAGCGAGTGGCATACTCTTTAGCCGCGACAGGATCATGAATTGAGCACGGACCAATCACCACTAACAGGCGATCATCATTACCTTTCAGGATATTATGGATCGCTTTTCGGGCATGGGCAACCGTATTCGCGGCATTTTCAGTAGCAGGGAATTTTTCCAGCAGTGCGACAGGAGGAAGTAACTCTTTGATTTCTTTGATGCGTAAATCGTCGTTCTGATAATTCATGTCTGTTCCAGTGTTGCCATACTTATCTTGGTGAATGCAATCCTTCCAATCTATATCTTCCGTCAGAATGTGTAAACGGGGTTTTACACTATGGACGGAATAATCCTGGAATCGGCAAGAAATACGCCATATTGTCGCGAAAAACGAGATCTCTCCTACAATTTCTAACTGTAACTTCTTTGTTTATTAATTATTTCAAGATTCTCTGCTGGATTTCTTTGCCTGGCTGAAATCTTAAACCATTGCCTGATATTCACCTGCAAATGCACTGTTGGAAGAGGTTATCCGACATAACGACCATAACAGGAGCATCCTATGAAAATGACAAAACTGGCCACACTATTTTTGACTGCCACTCTAAGCCTTGCCAGCGGTGCCGCACTGGCTGCCGATAGTGGAGCGCAAACCAACAACGGCCAGGCAAACGCCGCGGCAGATGCGGGCCAGGTTGCCCCGGACGCTCGTGAAAATGTCGCACCAAATAACGTCGACAATAACGGGGTTAATACCAACTCGGGCGGGACTATGCTGCACCCGAATGGTTCATCCATGAACAATGACGGCATGACCAAAGACGAAGAGCACAAAAATACCATGTGCAAAGACGGTCGCTGCCCGGACATCAATAAAAAGGTACAAACCGGTGATGGCATCAATAATGATGTCGATACCAAAACCGACGGTACTACGCAGTAAGCCAGGATATATGGCTGATAATGGGAGAGCGGAGGCTCTCCTTTTTAATTTTTCCCTTCTAAAAGAAGTATGATGTCATAAAGTTAAGTGAGATAAATTAAGGGATGACTCGTCATGGCGCACTCACACTCACACACTTCCTCACACCTGCCAGAAGATAATAATGCTCGTCGCTTGTTGTATGCTTTCGGCGTAACTGCCGGGTTTATGCTGGTAGAAGTCATTGGCGGTTTTCTTTCCGGTTCTCTGGCATTGCTGGCTGATGCCGGACATATGTTGACCGATACTGCCGCCCTGCTTTTCGCCCTACTCGCCGTGCAATTTTCACGTCGTCCTCCCACCATTCGCCACACTTTCGGTTGGCTAAGATTGACCACGCTCGCGGCGTTTGTGAATGCCATCGCCCTGGTGGTGATTACGATTTTGATTGTCTGGGAGGCGATAGAACGTTTCCGCACGCCGCGTCCGGTTGAAGGCGGTATGATGATGGCGATTGCCGTGGCGGGATTGCTGGCAAATATACTTTCTTTCTGGTTACTTCATCACGGTAGTGAAGAGAAAAACCTCAACGTGCGAGCAGCGGCACTGCATGTGCTTGGGGACCTGCTGGGTTCCGTTGGCGCTATCGTCGCCGCGTTGATAATTATCTGGACCGGCTGGACACCTGCGGACCCCATTCTCTCGATACTCGTGTCGCTTCTGGTTCTACGCAGCGCGTGGCGATTATTGAAAGACAGCGTGAATGAATTACTTGAAGGTGCGCCCGTTTCGCTGGATATTGCTGAAATGAAACGCCGCATGTGCCGGGAAATCCCGGAAGTCCGCAATGTGCACCATGTACATGTGTGGATGGTGGGCGAAAAGCCAGTGATGACGCTGCATGTGCAGGTGATCCCGCCACACGATCACGATGCCTTGTTAGATCAGATCCAACACTATCTGATGGATCACTATCAGATTGAGCACGCCACCATCCAGATGGAATATCAACCTTGTCATGGGCCAGACTGCCACCTGAATGAAGGGGTGTCTGGCCATTCACATCATCACCATTAATGGGACAGCGCGCGTGAACCTCTTTCGCGTGCGCTGTTGATCCACATCCGGCTGCCGTTGAGGGCAATAAAGGTCAGGATCAGATACTCCAGCGACATGGCATAGACGCCCTGCAAGGCGAAAATCACCACGCTAATCACGTTAATGATGACCCACAATAACCAGTTTTCGACGTATTTACGCGTCATCAGGATCATTGCCACGATGGAGAGTACCATCATGCAGGAGTCCCAGAATGGGAAGGCGTCCGGTTGCAATTCTGGCATCACTACCTGCAAACCCAATGCTTGCATAATCGTGACTGCCACGCGGGTCAAAAATGCAAACACCGGATTGATAAATACCGTCATCAGACCAATCGAAACAACGCAAACCGCCAACCAGCTTAGCGCCTTCGGCAATGGCAACCAGCGAATTTTCAACTCAGTTTCATGTTGACTGGTTTGTCGCGACCAGGCATACCAGCCATAAATGTTAGCGGCAAAGAAAAACACCTGTAACAGCAGGCTGGCATACAGCTGAATCTGAAAGAAAATAATGCCAAACAGGGTAACGTTGATCAGGCCAAAAAAGTAGTTACTGATCTTCTCCAGACTGGCAAGGCCAATACACAGTAACCCGGCGATCGTCCCCACCGCTTCGATCCATGAGAGATCGTAACCGCCAGCACCGATCGGTATATGAACCAGAATGTTCTGTGTGCTAAAAAAATCCATCTTTCCCCCATGTGTAGCGTGACGCCTTATTGTCAGTTATCCACGTAGTGTAGCCGCAAAATCCAGCATGCGGTTGAGCGGCACCAGCGCCCTCTCTCGCAGATTTTCGTCAACATGAACCTCGTGATTGCTTCCTCCCTGTTCCAGCGCCTCTGCGATGGCCTGAAGGCCATTCATTGCCATCCACGGACAATGAGCGCAACTTCGACAGGTAGCGCCCTCGCCTGCGGTTGGCGCTTCCAGCAATTTTTTATCTGGCACTGCCTGCTGCATTTTGTAGAAAATGCCCCGGTCAGTCGCCACAATCAGTTGCTGATGCGGCAATGTTTTTGCAGCGTTAATCAACTGACTTGTGGAACCAACAGCATCGGCCATATCGACAATAGCTTGTGGTGACTCCGGATGCACCAGTATGGCAGCATCAGGGTACTGTTTTTGTAAGCGGGTTAACGCCTGAGTCTTAAACTCGTCATGAACGATACAGGCACCTTGCCAGCATAAGATGTCTGCGCCCGTCTGTTTTTGCACGTAACGCCCCAGATGTTTGTCTGGTGCCCAGATAATTTTTTCACCCAAGCTATCCAGATGATCAATGAGTTCGACGGCAATGCTTGAAGTTACCACCCAATCTGCACGCGCTTTTACCGCAGCCGAAGTGTTGGCGTAGACAACGACAGTACGATCGGGATGGGCATCGCAAAATGCGTTGAATTCTTCAATCGGACATCCGAGATCCAGTGAACATTCAGCCTGAAGTGTTGGCATCAGAATTGTTTTTTCCGGGCTGAGAATTTTGGCAGTTTCCCCCATAAATCTCACCCCAGCAACTAACAGCGTAGAAGCGGGATGCTTAGCACCGAAGCGGGCCATTTCCAGAGAATCAGAGATACAGCCGCCGGTTTCTTCAGCCAGCTGTTGAATTTCGGGATCGGTATAGTAGTGGGCGACCATCACCGCATTACGTTCTTTCAGCAGACGTTTTATTTTCTCGCGATAATACGCTTTTTCATCAATGCTTAACGGCGTTGGCTTCGGGGGGAAAGGATAAATCGCCGTTTCAGGATCAAACATCACGCTCATTTGGCCATCTCGTTTTACAGGCTTAACGTTAAAACCGACATAAGCGTGATATTCGCTATTATCGGCGTAATTTGTTTTATATGCTAAACAAGATAGTCGAGTGGTGGGGAAAAGTCACTCGAATTACGTATGAGATGCCGAATGCCATACTTTGCGTCTTATTCCTCCGACGTAGAGTTGTTTACGCAGCAAGCGCGGAGTATGTCATCAGGGTCAAGAATTGAAATTGAGGGATGCCTGAATAGCAAAAAAGCGCCTTTAGGGCGCTTTTTTACATTGGTGGGTCGTGCAGGATTCGAACCTGCGACCAATTGATTAAAAGTCAACTGCTCTACCAACTGAGCTAACGACCCTTGCGGGATTATGCTGCTTTAATCATTCAGGATGGTGGGTCGTGCAGGATTCGAACCTGCGACCAATTGATTAAAAGTCAACTGCTCTACCAACTGAGCTAACGACCCATATGGGTGTTACCTGAATGATTTTTACTCGAATCCAATCTTTAAGATTGGTGGGTCGTGCAGGATTCGAACCTGCGACCAATTGATTAAAAGTCAACTGCTCTACCAACTGAGCTAACGACCCGGTGGTGGGTGATGACGGGATCGAACCGCCGACCCCCTCCTTGTAAGGGAGGTGCTCTCCCAGCTGAGCTAATCACCCGATACTACGCTGGATACTACAACTAACTATGTTAGTGGTGGGTCGTGCAGGATTCGAACCTGCGACCAATTGATTAAAAGTCAACTGCTCTACCAACTGAGCTAACGACCCACTTTTTCGTTGCTTTCGGTTTGTTTGATATCCCGTGGCAACGGCGGCATATATTACTGATTTCAGACTTGAGCGCAACAAAAATTTCGATGTAGATCACTCAACTGCTTATGAATCGCACGACACGACCAGAAATAATGCGACTTCTGGTCGCGTGTTATGCATTACATGGCGTTCAGACGTTTTTGGGCCTGTTTAGCACCATCAGTACCAGGGTATTTACTGATAACCTGCTGGTACACGGCTTTTGCTTTCGCGGTGTCACCTTTGTCCTGCATGATGACGCCAACTTTAAACATCGCATCTGCAGCCTTCGGTGACTTCGGATAGTTTTTCACTACCGAAGCAAAATAGTACGCCGCATCATCTTTCTTACCCTTGTTGTAGTTTAACTGACCCAGCCAATAATTGGCGTTGGGCAGGTAAGTTGAATCAGGATAATTTTTGATGAAATTCTGAAATGCCACCATCGCGTCATCCTGGCGGGATTTATCCTGTACCAGCGCAATAGCTGCATTGTAATCAGTATTTGCATCGCCGCTTTTCACCGGCGCGCCAGCATTCGCAGTACCTGCATCAGCTGTTGGCGTCGTTGCCGCCGCCGCCCCGCTTTGATCGCCGCTGGCTGATTGTGCCGCTGCACCACCGCTGCTAAGGCTATCGATCTGCAACAAGATCTGCTTCTGCCGCTCCACGACCTGATTCAGTTGATACTGATTTTCCTGAATTTGACCACGCAGGGAATCAATATCGGACTGATTATCAGAGAGTTGTTGCTGGAGTTGGGTTAAAAGCTGGCTGTGAGCATTAGAAATACGCTCAAGTTGAGTGACGCGGTCTTCGACCGAGCCTGAGCCGACACTACTGATTGGTGCCTGAGCAAAAGCGGCCCAGGGGGCCGCTATACCAACCAGTAACGACAGACTCAATAGTTGATGTCTGAAGTTACTGCTCATGCAATTCTCTTAGTAAACCAGTACCGCACGACGGTTTTTGGAGTATGCCGCTTCGTCATGACCCAGTACTGCAGGTTTTTCTTTACCGTAAGAAACGATGGAGATCTGGTCTGCAGAAACGCCTTTACCCTGCAGGTACATCTTAACGGCGTTCGCACGACGTTCACCCAGGGAGATGTTGTATTCCGGAGTACCACGTTCGTCCGCGTGACCTTCTACGGTGACTTTGTAAGACGGGTTGCTACGCAGGAAGTTTGCGTGTGCATCCAGCATTTGAGCGAAGTCAGAACGGATATCGTATTTGTCCAGATCGAAGTAAACGATGTTATTCTGCTGCAGCTGTTGCATTTGCAGACGAGCCTGCTCTTCGGAAGACATGTTGCCGTTGCCGCCGTTCGCATCCATACCAGTGCCGGCACCCAGCATGCCTTCGCTGCCGTCATTGCTGGCGTTCTTGTTGGAAGAACATGCCGCAATTGCCATAACAGGCAGAGCAATCATCAGCCCTTTCAGCACTTTGTTCAGTTGCATTTCAATGATTCCTTTACTATTCAATTAATTATTATCACAGATACGGCGACCAGGCAGGGAATTTGACCTGTCCATCAGTTGCCGGAAGACGCGCTTTGAAACGCCCATCTGTAGAAACCAAATTCAGCACGGATCCCATCCCCTGAGAAGAGCTGTAGATTACCATAGTGCCGTTAGGTGCCAGACTTGGCGTTTCATCCAGGAACGTTGAGGACAGAACTTGTACGCCTCCCGTTACCAGATCTTGTTTGGCAATGTGCTGCTGCCCACCATTGGAGCTAACCATTACCATAAATTTACCGTCGCTGCTGACATCCGCATCCTGGTTCTGCGAACCTTCCCAGGTAATACGTTGCGGCGCACCGCCGTTGATATTCACTTTATAAACCTGCGGACGACCGGCCTGGTCAGAAGTAAATGCCAAGTTTTGACTGTCCGGGAACCAGGTCGGTTCGGTGTTGTTGCTGCGACCATCTGTCACCTGACGGATTTGACCAGAGGCTAAATCCATTACGTACAGATTCAGGCTACCAGTTTTCGACAGCGCAAAAGCCAGTTTGCTGCCGTCTGGCGAGAATGCAGGCGCACCGTTGTGACGCGGGAAGGAAGCAACCTGACGCACTGCACCGTTAGCCAGCGTCTGAATTACCAGCGCGGAACGACCGCTTTCGAAGGTAACATATGCCAGTTTAGAACCGTCCGGTGACCACGCCGGAGACATCAGCGGCTGCGGAGAACGGTGAACCACAAACTGGTTGTAGCCATCATAGTCAGACACACGCAACTCATACGGGAACTGGCCACCATTGGTCTGAACAACATAGGCAATACGGGTACGGAACGCACCTTTAATGCCGGTCAGTTTTTCAAACACTTCATCACTGGCGGTATGGCCAGCGTAACGCAGCCATTGTTTGTTTACTTTGTATGAGTTCTGAGCAAGCACAGTACCCGGTGCACCGCCGGTATCAACCAGCTGATAAGCAACATTGTAAGAACCGTCCGGATTCGGAGTGACCTGACCTACAACGACAGCGTCAATGCCCAGCGCAGACCATGCAGCAGGTTGAACTTCCTGCGCGCTACCTGGCTGTTGAGGCAGACGAGCGCGATCTAACGGATTAAATTTACCGCTGTTACGCAAGTCAGCAGCAACGATGCCGCCAATATCTTCAGGTGCCGCACCTGGACCCGCCCACTGGAATGGAACGACACCAATAGGACGACCGGAATCTACACCACTGTCGATCACAATGCGGACTTCAGCATGCAGAACTGACGCCCACAGTATGAGAAAACCAAATGCTACTCGTAATGCCTGCTTCATCATATCTCCCTTATCTGGACAGATAGCCCACGATAATTTAGCAGAATGTTAACAAACTCAAATACACAAAACTACCAGAACCCTACGACAACCGATGTCTGATGTTGACCGCCGTGACGACCAACATCGCGATTACGGTTTGAAGTCCAATGGTGCGTTCTTGAACACTTCATATACTGCCTGGCTTGGTGGTTTCGGGATCTTCGCAAGTTTAGCTGCTGCCAACGCAGCCTGACAAAGAGCGGGATCGCCACCTTCAGGTTTGATATCCAGTAACATGCCATCTGGTGCCAGTTTTATGCGCAGCGTACAGGTTTTACCTGCATAGGACGATGCATCATAGAACTTACTTTCGATAGCAGATTTAATCTGCCCGGCATAGTTATTGATATCTGCGCCTGATGCGCCATTGTTTTTAGTATTACCACTCCCGGCAGGCGAAGCATTGTTCCCTTTCGCCCCTCCCCCCGTTTTCGGTGCATTCTTACCAGAGCTTAGCTCACCGAAAATATCATCTGCCTCCGCGGCAGCTTTTGCTGCAGCCGCTTTTTCAGCTGCTGCTTTTTCTGCTGCTGCTTTTGCCGCTGCGGCTTTTTTGTCTGCGGCGGCTTTTTCTGCAGCTGCTTTCTTATCAGCTGCTGCCTTTTCAGCAGCCGCTTTTTCTGCTGCTTTTTTGTCGGCTGCGGCTTTTTCAGCGGCGGCTTTCTTATCTGCAGCCGCCTTTTCAGCAGCCGCTTTCTGCTCAGCGTCTGCCTTCGCTTTTTCAGCAGCTTCAGTTGCCGCTTTCTTTCTTGCTTCAGCTGCAGCAGCTTCTGCCGCTTCCGCTTTCTTCTTCAGCGCCGCTGCAGCTTTGGCGGCTTCGGCCTCGGCTTTTTTCTGCGCTTCGGCTGCGGCTTTGGCGGCTTCTGCTTCTGCTTTTTTCTTCGCGTCCGCAGCCGCTTTCTTCGCTGCTTCTTCGGCAGCTTTGGCTTCCGCTTCAGCCTTCGCTTTAGCATCTGCCGCCGCTTTCGCTGCTGCCTCTTCCGCTTGCTTCTGCTTTAACTCGGCCTGTTTAGCGGCTTCTTCAGCCTGTTTCTTCTGTTCCTGAGCAGCTAACCGTTCTTTCTCAAGCTGCTTCAGGCGTTCCTGTTCAGCCGCTTGTTTCTCACGCAGTTCTTCAGCAGCCTGCTGTTCCTTCATCTTGCGCTGCTCTTCAGAACGCTTCGCGCTTGATTCCTGGCTTTGCATGCGTTTGTACTGCTCAACTACCGCACCTGAATCAACCATTACAGCGTCGATGGACGAACCACCGCCGCCTCCGGCTGAAGCTTCTATATTCTCATCGAACGAACTCCAGATCAGCACTGCAAATAAGATGACATGCAGCACTGCTGAAATAATTATCGCCCGTTTGAGCTTGTCGTTTTGTTCGGTTGCCTTTGACACTCTCGGTTCCCAAAAACTGTTCGCCTGTTACCCGCTCTCTTAAAGCAAGGGAAACGCAGATGCTTAAATAGGCTGCGTCATTAAACCAACCGATTTCACACCCGCACTGTGTAACAAGTTCAGCGCTTTAATTATTTCATCGTAAGGCACATCTTTTGCGCCACCGATCAGAAAGACCGTTTTCGGGTTGGCATTGAAACGGCTGGATACTTCCGCCACCACCTGCTCTGGTGGTAAACGCTCCAGACGCTCTTTCTCAACCACCACGGTGTACTGACCAATACCAGACACTTCAACAATCACAGGCGGATTATCGTTACTGCTCACCGCCTGTGATTCAGTAGCGTCTGGCAGATCGACCTCCACGCTCTGGGTGATGATGGGCGCTGTCGCCATAAAGATCAGCAACAGCACCAGCAGTACGTCCAGCAACGGTACAATGTTGATTTCGGACTTGAGATCGCGACGACCTCGTCCACGCGCTCTGGCCATGGCTTACCCCTTGTTGCTCTCGCTAACGGTAAACGCCTGGCGGTGCAGAATGGCGGTGAACTCTTCCATAAAGTTGTCGTAGTTCAGCTCCAGTTTGTTGACGCGCTGGTTCAGACGGTTGTAAGCCATAACCGCAGGGATTGCGGCAAACAGACCGATAGCCGTGGCGATCAACGCTTCTGCGATACCCGGTGCAACCATTTGCAGCGTCGCCTGTTTCACCGCGCCGAGCGCGATAAAGGCGTGCATGATCCCCCAGACTGTACCGAACAGACCGATATATGGGCTGATGGAACCTACCGTACCGAGAAACGGAATGTGCGTTTCCAGATTTTCCAGCTCACGGTTCATGGAAATACGCATCGCGCGCGACGCGCCTTCCACTACGGCTTCCGGTGCATGGCTGTTAGCACGATGCAGGCGCACAAATTCTTTGAACCCACTGTAAAAGATTTGTTCCGACCCCGAGAGATTATCTCGTTTTCCCTGGCTCTCCTGATAGAGGCGAGAAAGTTCGATTCCAGACCAGAATTTATCCTCAAACGCTTCGGCTTCGCGAGCCGCGGCGTTAAGAATACGGGTCCGCTGGATAATAATGGCCCAGGATGCGATTGAAAAACCAATCAAAATCAACATGATAAGTTTAACCAGAAGGCTCGCCTTCAGGAACAAATCAAGGATATTCATGTCAGTCACTGCTTAAACTCCGCGACAATAGACTTGGGAAGCGCACGAGGCTTCATTTTGAGTGGGTCAACGCAAACAATCAGAACCTCGGCTTCATTCAGCAGAGTATTCTCAGCGTTGACAATACGTTGCGTGAAAACCAAAGAGGTGCCACGCATTGATGTTATTTCAGTCTGTATTTCGAGCATATCGTCGAGCCGCGCAGGCGCGTAATATTCCACCGTCATCTTACGCACCACGAAGGCAACGCGTTCAGCCATCAGCGCCTGTTGACTGAAGTGATGATGACGCAGCATCTCTGTGCGTGCTCTTTCATAAAAAGCGATGTAACTGGCGTGGTACACCACACCACCGGCATCGGTATCTTCATAGTAGACGCGAACCGGCCATCGAAACAGCGTTGTATTCACTTTACATCCCGGTAATGCAACAAAAATTAGAACTTTTAAACGCTGCTACTATACGCGCGCGATTGAGGTTTGGGAATGAGGGCAAGTTAAGGGAGCGTAAAAATTTATGGACTGTTGAAGGTCCATAAATTTTTAAAGAGAATTCTGATTTAAAAGAAGAAGAAAATCAGCCCGACAATGAGAACGATATCGGCAAGCAGTGGGCAAAAAATCCCTTGCCAAAGAACCTTCTGCGGACGAAAACCCACGCCGTGAATTACGCCAGCACAGACGGCCCACATCAGCAATAAACCATGCCAGATTTCCAGTTCACTGGTCTTCGCGGCAAAACGTGATGGGTCCCAAAACATACATCCTGCTAACAGAAGCGCCATCACGAAGGAAAGCGCCCGCAGGGGGCGCTTGTCCATTACCGCATACAAGGTTGCGATAATCTTACTCATCAGCTGTCTTCTTGACCGGCTTTACCTGATTCGACGTGCTCAAGCGCCAGCGCGGTGATTAGCCCAAACGAACAGGCAAGAAGCGTTCCCAGAATCCATGCGAAATACCACATTTTTAGCTCCTTACTTAGTACAGAGAGTGGGTGTTACGTTCAATATCTTCTTTGGTGATACGTCCGAACATTTTCCAGTAACACCAGGCGGTGTAGAGCAGAATGATCGGAACCAGAACCACCGCAACCCAGGTCATGACGTTAAGCGTCAGCTGGCTGGAAGTTGCATCCCACATTGTCAGACTTGCATTCATCATAGTGCTGGACGGCATCACAAACGGGAACATTGCAATACCGGCAGTCAGGATGATGCAGGCCAGCGTCAGGGAGGAGAACACAAACGCCCACGCGGCTTTATCCATACGTGCAGTCAGAATGGTCAGCAGTGGCAGAACCACACCCAGCGCCGGAATAGACCACAGAATCGGCGTGTTGTTGAAGTTCACCAACCATGCGCCAGCTTCACGAACCACTTCTTTATTCAGCGGGTTAGAGGCAGCGTAATGGTCCATTGTTGATTTCACAACATAACCATCGATACCGTACATCACCCATACGCCAGCCAGTGCGAAGCAGACCAGTGTCACCAGAGCCGCCACCTGAGCCGTTGCACGGGTACGCAGGTGCAGCTCGCCCACGGTACGCATTTGCAGGTAGGTCGCGCCCTGAGTAATGATCATCCCTACGCTCACCACACCTGCCAGCAGGCCGAACGGGTTAAGCAGCTGGAAGAAGTTACCGGTGTAGTACAGACGCAGATATTCATCAACGTTGAACGGTACGCCCTGCAACAGGTTACCGAACGCTACACCAATCACCAGTGGCGGAACGAAGCTACCAATGAAGATGCCCCAGTCCCACATGTTACGCCAGCGGGTTTCTTCAATCTTGGAGCGGTAATCAAAACCGACCGGACGGAAGAACAAAGACGCCAGCACGAGGATCATCGCCACATAGAAGCCGGAGAACGCAGCGGCATAGACCATCGGCCAGGCAGCAAACAGTGCGCCGCCTGCGGTGATCAGCCATACCTGGTTACCGTCCCAGTGTGGTGCGATGGAGTTAATCATAATTCGACGCTCGGTGTCGTTACGACCGAGGAAACGGGTGAGCATGCCCACCCCCATGTCGAAACCGTCAGTGACTGCAAAACCAATCAGCAGAATGCCAACCAGCAGCCACCAGATAAAACGCAATACTTCATAATCGATCATTTGACGACTCCTGTCTTAGCGTGCCGGCTGAGTAGTCGTGGAGGACTGCTCAAAGTGATAGCGACCGGTTTTCAGGCTGCTTGGGCCGAGGCGTGCAAACTTGAACATTAAGAACAATTCTGCCACCAGGAACAGGGTATACAGGCCGCAAATCAGCACCATCGAGAAGATGAGATCGCCTGCGGTCAGTGACGAGTTCGCCACAGCTGTCGGCAACACTTCACCGATAGCCCACGGTTGGCGGCCATATTCAGCCACGAACCAGCCCGCTTCTACAGCAATCCACGGCAGCGGAATACCGTACAGCGCGGCGCGCAGCAGCCATTTTTTCTCGCCAATGCGGTTGCGGATGACACTCCAGAAGGAGAGCGCGATGATTGCCAGCAGCAGGAAGCCACACGCCACCATGATACGGAACGCGAAGTACAGCGGCGCTACACGTGGAATGGAGTCTTTGGTTGCCTGTTGAATCTGAGCTTCAGTCGCATCCGCCACGTTCGGCGTATAGCGTTTCAGCAGCAGACCGTAACCGAGGTCTTTCTTCATGCTATTGAACTGGTCACGAACCGCCTGGTCGGTAGAACCAGAACGCAGTTGTTCGAGCAGAGAGTACGCTTTCATCCCGTTACGGATGCGTTCTTCATGCTGAACCATCAGCTCTTTCAGGCCGATAACTGGCGTATCCACGGAACGCGTTGCAATGATGCCCAGCGCGTAAGGGATCTGGATCGCAAATTTGTTCGTCTGCTCATCCTGATCAGGAATACCGAACAGAGTAAAGGCAGCAGGCGCAGGTTGCGTTTCCCACTCGGCTTCAATTGCAGCCAGTTTGGTTTTCTGCACGTCGCCCATTTCGTAACCGGATTCATCACCCAGAACAATAACAGACAGAACGGCAGCCATACCGAAGCTTGCAGCGATAGCAAAGGAGCGTTTAGCGAAGGCGAAGTCACGGCCTTTCAGCATATACCATGCGCTGATACCGAGGATGAACATCGCGCCAGTCACATAACCAGAGGCTACAGTGTGAACGAATTTCACCTGAGCAACCGGGTTAAGCACCAGTTCGGAGAAGCTCACCATCTCCATACGCATGGTTTCGAAATTGAAATCGGACGCGATTGGGTTTTGCATCCAGCCGTTCGCAACCAGAATCCACAGTGCGGACAGGTTTGAACCGAGCGCCACCAGCCAGGTGACACACATATGCTGAACTTTACCCAGACGATCCCAACCGAAGAAGAACAGACCTACAAAGGTGGATTCGAGGAAGAAGGCCATCAGACCTTCGATTGCCAGCGGAGCACCGAAGATATCCCCTACATAGTGGGAATAGTAAGACCAGTTAGTCCCGAACTGGAACTCCATGGTCAGACCGGTTGCCACACCCAGAGCAAAGTTGATACCAAACAACTTGCCCCAGAACTTGGTCATATCTTTATAAATCTGTTTGCCGGAAAGGACGTAGACCGTTTCCATAATGGCCAGCAGGAACGCCATACCGAGCGTCAGCGGCACAAAAAGGAAGTGGTACATCGCGGTCAAGGCAAACTGTAAGCGCGACAGTTCGACTATATCTAACATCATGACTCCTTGCTCATCGCATGAAGACTCCGAGAGTGAACCCCGTTAGAAAGGGTCACACGCATGCCCCAATACAAAATTATTTGCTCGCCCCTATCGTTGCCATTTCATCAAAAGAGGAAAGACAATGATAAAAAAGTTACAAATATGTTAATGAATAAACCAAATTGATCCCGTAATTATATTACGCCGCAAAATCCTTACAATAAACAGGTTTTTATTGAGCAAATTTGCATTTTTCGACAGTGATCAATTTATAGTGAAATTGTCACTATCCCACCAACTTGATCTACGACAATTTATCGCGTTTTGCAGATTTTTTTCAAGAATTAAAAATTGATTTATATCAAAATCAACCAGATATGTTAATCATGTATAATCTATAGATCATTGGTAATTTTATTGTTAATTTATTGTAACCAAATAGCGCAGTAAAATTACCACTATGGAAATGCATAGATAAAAAACCAGTATTTTATTTAACAGAACCGCCTTACCCACTTTTTATAAGACTAATTGAGTAGATTAGCCAATTTGTTGTCATTTTACATAACATATTTTTATCAAAGTTAATTGATTGTTGTCTTTATGAGCACCCATCTTTACCCCGGAATGTTATTGTTGCTTTGCTAATAATAACGTTGAAGGATGGATTTGTAGAATGCAGGAGGAGGGGAAAGAGAGCTTTTAAGCTAAATTGCATCTGATATAAGTATTTTTCCCCTTTTTATATTCAATGAACGGCTCAGTGAGCCAACATCAAACAACATGAGATTCAATAACTAAGTTTATCCTGCGTTGGTATATGTAAATTATCTTTATTACCCCAGCAGCAAGACGAGACAATGAAACGGTATTATATCTGGACGTTATTGAACACCCGCCCACTCTAAGTAATACGTTCCACTGCTCAAGAATAATCATTTGAGTAGAAGTGATTAATTAGGTCCAATGAATAGCACACCCCCAAATGAGTTATTAACCATTTGTTACTTTAAACATTACCGTTACAATTCCATGTTAAGACGGCAGTAAATTGCATTAATAATGCGCACCAAACTTTATGAACTACTTTTATAACCAGTACCCTCTTAAAAAATGCAAATCAGATGTTGATCACAAATATATCAATACATTAAATCAATATAATTTGAAAAATTAAAATCAATAACAACCATATACGTAATCCATTGAAATAACAGTCATATTTAAAGCAATCACATAAACAAGCATTTTTCGAAAGATATTTTGAAAATAGATCAATTGCAACCAGACGACAGGACACAGACACTCCAGTGTTATTAATCATGTGCCACAGAAACGGCCATAAATACGACGTGTGTAACTTATTTTACTCTCTGTCTTACAAAGGATTACCCATGAAGAAAGCAACACTAGTGCTTGGCGTTATTGGTGCCGACTGCCATGCAGTTGGCAATAAAGTTCTGGATCGCGTTTTTACTTCTCATGACTTCAGAGTCATAAACCTGGGCGTAATGGTCAGCCAGGATGAATATATTGATGCTGCCATTGAAACTGGCGCTGACGCGATAGTGGTTTCCTCTATCTATGGGCATGGGGATATCGACTGTCTGGGTATGCGTGAACGCTGCATCGAACGTGGGCTGGGCGACATTCTGCTCTATGTAGGCGGTAACCTGGTGGTGGGTAAACATGACTTCGCTGACGTGGAAATCAAATTCAAAGAGATGGGTTTTGACCGCGTCTTCGCCCCCAGCCATGACTTAGAAGATGTCTGCCAGCTGATGGCCAACGATATCAACCAGCGTCATGGTGTTGAAACACGTATTTTCGAAGAGGCCATCTGATGCAAATCGTCTCTGTCGATATTGGATCGACGTGGACCAAAGCTGCCCTCTTTACCCGGGAGGGGGACGCGTTAACGCTGGTTAACCACGTTCTGACCCCAACCACCACACATCATCTGGCCGATGGTTTTTTCTCAAGCCTGAATCAGGTGTTAAACGTAGATAACGCCCTCCCTCTGTTAAAAAGCGGCGAAGTCGCATTGAAGTACTCCTCTTCAGCCAAAGGTGGACTGGCGGTTGCCGCAATGGGATTAGTGCCTTCTATTACCCTGGAATCCGCAAAAGTAACCGCTCACTCTGCTGGCGCTAAAATAGCGCAGCATTACTCCTACAAGTTGAACCGCCGTGATATTCAGGCGCTGGAAGAGTCACCACCCGATATCCTCTTGTTCACGGGCGGCACCGACGGCGGAGAAGAGAGTTACGGGCTAAATAACGCCCGTGTGCTGGCGGAATCAAAACTCGAGTGCGCCATTATTTATGCCGGAAACAGGGACATTCAGGACAATATACAAGACATCCTCGGGCATAAAGATCTGACTATCGTCGATAACGTCCTGCCTGACCTTGAAAATCCCTCCCCTTTCGCCGCGCGACAGGCCATCTGCGACATTTTCCTCAAACGCATTGTTAAAGGAAAAGGGCTGGATGTCATTGTTGATGAAACGGGCGAAGAGCCGATGCCAACGCCGTGGACGGTTTTTGAACTGGTTAAGGCAATCAGTAATGTCGATAGCAGTTGGAAAGAGTTCATGCTGATCGACATGGGCGGCGCAACCACCGATATGTATTCTGCCTGTGCCAATAATCTCTCACCCGACACCGTTTTACACGGCGTACCGGAACCCTTCGTAAAACGGACCGTTGAAGGCGATCTGGGAATGCGCGTCTCAGCAATGGTGGTTGGTGAAAGTGCAAAAGACTTAGTTAATGTGATCTTTTCTCAGCACCCCACGCAGCAGGACGCTTTTTATCATTATCTCCGTCATTTGGTTGCACATCCCGACCATTTACCCACTAACGCAGAAGAAAAATATTTCGATACTGTGCTGGCCGGACTGTGCGTAGGTTACGCAACTGAACGTCATGCCGGCACCAAAAAAGAGGTCTGCACCTGCGTCGGCAATGTCGATTTACAGATGGGACGCGACCTGACCACCGTGCGCAAAGTCGTTGGTTCCGGTGGATGGCTGTCGCGCGCCAGCCAGTTTGATATTCATCGTTGGTTGAAATACCGCGAGTTAAACGACGACGGCAAACGCATTCTCTTACCGACCGAATTTGAATATTACCGCGATTCACGGGGGCTATTTCCACTGCTGGCAAACGTCGCCAGAGTCGATCCGCAGGCCGCCGCGCGTACCAGTATTCAATGCTTAACCCTATAACAATTAAGGTAGCAATCAATGGAACTTCGAAATAAGAAATTAACCCATGACGAATTCATGACCGAGCGGCAACAGGTACTGAAAACCTGGGAAACTGGCAAGGATGTTGAAAACTTCGAAGATGGCGTTAAATATCAACAAACTATTCCTGATCACAAACGCTTCTCCCTTGCCCTACTGAAAGCAGACCTGGAAGGTAAAACGCTTAGCCAACCGCGCGCAGGCGTGGCGTTGATGGACGAGCACATCGAACTACTGAAAACACTGCAAGATGAGTGCGATTTGCTGCCGAGCACCATCGATGCCTATACCCGTCTGAATCGTTACGAAGAAGCCGCGGTAGGGATTAAAAAATCCATCGAAGCCGGAACCTCTAAACTGAACGGTTTACCGGTGGTTAACCACGGCGTCGCCGCATGCCGTCGTCTGACCGAAACCTTGCAAAAACCGCTACAGATCCGCCATGGCACACCAGATGCGCGGCTGCTGGCTGAAATCTCAATGGCCAGCGGCTTCACCAGCTATGAAGGCGGCGGCATTTCCTACAATATTCCGTACGCCAAACGCGTAACGCTGGAGAAATCGATCCGCGACTGGCAGTACTGCGACCGTTTAATGGGGCTGTATGAAGAGCACGGCATTCGCATCAACCGCGAACCGTTTGGCCCGCTTACAGGTACCTTGATTCCACCGTTTATCTCGCACTCTATTGCGATAATCGAAGGCTTGCTGGCACTGGAACAGGGCGTGAAATCTATCACCGTCGGTTATGGTCAGGTCGGAAGCCTGACGCAAGATATTGCGGCGATCCAGTCTCTGCGGGAACTCGCTCACGAATACTTCCAGAATCATGGCTATGCAGAGTACGAATTAAGTACGGTGTTCCACCAGTGGATGGGCGGTTTTCCGGAAGACGAGTCAAAAGCGTTCGCGATTATCTCCTGGGGCGCGGCGGTTGCTGGAATGTCGGGCGCGACCAAAGTAATCACCAAGAGTCCGCATGAAGCCTGGGGCATCCCTACCGCTGCCGCCAACGTGCAGGGACTGAAAGCCTCCC
The DNA here is from genome assembly GCF_963883545.1 of Escherichia sp. E4702. Classification (NCBI taxonomy): domain Bacteria; kingdom Pseudomonadati; phylum Pseudomonadota; class Gammaproteobacteria; order Enterobacterales; family Enterobacteriaceae; genus Escherichia; species Escherichia sp. E4702. The sequence goes on from NZ_CAWORF010000020.1 coordinate 37,989, forward strand.
GCCAAATGCTCAATATGGTTAGCGATCAGAAATTCCCACCGTGTCCTGCGGTGGAACTGGAAGTTGAGCTGATTAAGAGTGAAGTTCGCGCCGTGCTGAATAAAGTGTTCGAACTGGGGAATGGGGATATCGCGCGCGGTACGGTGCTGGCATTTGAAGCGGGTGTACTGGATGTGCCGTTTGCGCCAGCCGCCTGCAACGCGGGCAAAATTCTTCCGGTTCGCGACAACACCGGCGCGATACGCGTGCTTGAAGCCGGCGCCGTTCCGTTGCCAAAAGACATTCTCGACCTTCACCACGATTACGTTGCTGAACGCGCACGCTTTGAAGGACGCCAACCGACATTCCAGATGGTTGTTGATGACATCAATGCTGTATCCCACAGTAAATTAATAGGAAGACCATAATGAAAATAAAACAGGCCCTGTTCACCGCTGGCTACTCCTCATTCTATTTCGATGACCAGCAGGCGATAAAAAACGGAGCGGGCCACGACGGATTTTTTTATACCGGGGAGCCGGTTACGTCTGGTTTTAGCGCAGTACGTCAGGCTGGGGAGTGCGTTTCAGTTCAGTTGATTCTGGAAAATGGCGCGGTCGCGGTTGGTGACTGTGCTGCGGTACAGTACTCTGGGGCAGGCGGTCGCGATCCGCTGTTCCTCGCCGAGCATTTTATTCCGTTCCTTAATGACCATATCAAACCGTTACTGGAAGGCCGCGATGTGGATGCGTTTGTGCCGAACGCCCGTTTTTTCGACAAGCTGCGTATTGATGGCAACTTGCTGCATACCGCCGTGCGCTATGGATTATCGCAGGCGTTGCTTGACGCTACCGCGCTGGCAACGGGCCGTCTGAAAACTGAAGTAGTTTGCGATGAATGGCAGTTACCGCGCGTGGCAAAATCCATTCCTTTATTTGGCCAGAGCGGCGACGATCGGTATATCGCCGTCGATAAGATGATCCTTAAAGGGATCGACGTACTGCCCCATGCGCTGATTAATAACGTCGAAGAGAAGCTGGGCTTTAAGGGCGAAAAACTGCGCGAATATATCCGCTGGCTGTCAGATCGCATTCTGAGCAAACGTACCAGCGCTCGCTACCACCCTACCCTACACATCGATGTATACGGCACCATCGGTCTGATCTTCGGCATGGATCCCGTTCGCTGCGCGCAATACATCGCCAGCCTGGAAGAAGAAACACAAGGTCTGCCGCTGTACATTGAAGGCCCGGTCGATGCCGGTAACAAACCTGACCAAATTCGCCTGTTGACTGCCATCACCAAAGAGCTGACGCGCCTCGGTTCCGGCGTGAAAATTGTCGCCGACGAATGGTGTAACACCTACCAGGATATCGTTGATTTCACTGATGCAGCCAGTTGCCACATGGTGCAAATCAAAACGCCTGATCTGGGCAGTATTCACAACATCGTCGATGCGGTTCTGTACTGCAACAGCCACGGAATGGAAGCTTATCAGGGTGGCACCTGTAACGAAACCGATGTCAGCGCCCGAACTTGTGTCCACGTAGCTCTTGCCGCGCGTCCCATGCGGATGCTGGTAAAACCGGGGATGGGGTTTGACGAAGGCCTCGACATCGTGTTCAACGAAATGAATCGTACTATCGCGCTGATGCTGGCTAAGGATTAACAGATGGCTCGTTCTTTTAAAGTCTTATCACCTACTGCGATCCTCGGTTACGGCTTTCCTGAAGAGAGCTTCCGCAAAGCGATGGCGGAATCTCCCGATCTGATCGCCGTTGATGCCGGTTCTTCCGATCCTGGCCCGCACTATCTGGGGGCGGGTAAGCCCTTTACCGACCGCGCGGGAGTTAAACGCGACCTGCGCTATATGATCAGCGCTGGCGTGCAAAATAATATTCCAGTGGTGATCGGGACGGCCGGTGGTTCTGGCGCTGCCCCGCATTTGGAGTGGTGTCGTCAAATTATTCACGAGATTGCGCAAGAGGAAAAACTTTCGTTTTCGATGGCGCTGATCCCGGCGGACGTTGACAAAGCCATCGTCCACCAGGCACTGGATAACGGCAAAATAACGGCGCTGGATTTTGTCCCGCCGTTAACGCACGACGCGATTGACGAAAGTACCTACATCGTCGCACAAATGGGCATCGAGCCCTTCCAGCGGGCGCTGAAAGAAGGCGCACAGGTGGTGCTCGGCGGCCGGGCTTATGATCCGGCCTGCTTTGCCGCGCTCCCCATCATGCAAGGCTTTGACGAAGGGCTGGCGCTGCACTGTGGGAAAATTCTCGAATGTGCAGCAATTGCCGCAACGCCAGGCTCCGGCTCTGACTGTGCGATGGGCATCATCGACGATAATGGCTTCACGCTGAAGACGTTCAATCCGCAGCGTAAATTCACCGAAACATCCGCAGCCGCGCATACGCTGTATGAGAAATCAGACCCGTACTTCCTGCCGGGACCAGGTGGTGTTCTGAATCTGAAAGGCTGCACCTTCAAAGCCGTGAACGACGGTGAAGTTTATGTCAGCGGTTCTAAGCATGAAGAAACGCCATATGCCCTGAAACTGGAAGGTGCGCGGCAGGTGGGCTTCCGCTGCCTGACCATCGCAGGCACTCGCGACCCAATTATGATCGCCGGGATCGACAAAATCATTGAAGATGTCAAAGCCAGCGTAACGCGCAACCTGTCGCTGACCGATGACAGCATTCGAATGACATTCCACCTGTACGGTAAAAATGGTGTCATGGGCGACCACGAGCCCATGGAAACTGCCGGACATGAACTGGGGATCGTCCTGGATGTGGTCGCGCCGACGCAAGAAATCGCCAACAGTGTTTGTTCACTGGTGCGCTCCACTATGCTGCACTACGGTTATGAAAATCGCATCGCCACTGCGGGCAACCTGGCGTTCCCGTTCTCCCCTTCTGATATCCAGAGCGGACCCGTATACGAGTTTTCTATCTATCACCTGATTGAAGCCAACGACGCACTGCGCTTTGATTTCCATATTGAACAGGTGACGCCAGAAGGAGTTCAGGCATGAAACAGTCAATTGTCTCACTGGCGCAAGTCATTCGTTCGAAAAATGCCGGACCCTACGAACTGGTTTTAGATATTTTATTTAAAACGAAAGAAAACTATGAGCGAGTTAAATCATCAGGGCAATTGACTCCAGAGCTGATTGCGCGCTTATATCATGTTGAACCTGACTTTATTCATCGTATTGTCTGGTTTGATCCTTCTAATGCAGTAAAAATCGTCATGCCACGAGATATTATCTCCGGGAATGTGGGCGATAATGATGTTTATGGTGCGCAGCAGCACGCACCTTTATTAAGCATTCATTTTGACATTTAATAATTAATACTGTTTAGATTATCAACCCCATAAATGTACCTGCACAGATTTCTTTATGCCAGGTACATTTATCTAAACATATCAATAAAATTGATTACGAAGCTGCCAGCATTATCACAACAGAAATAACTGGTGGCCTACGTTCTCCTAAAAACCATACAACAATCACACGTAATTAAACAAAAAATACTTAAGTCAATACCGAATCTCTGCTGGAAAAAAGACTGCCTTATCATTCGGTAAAAATAACCACAATGTGAGAACACATCATGTCCAAACCATTTATCTGGCAAGAACCGTTTTTACAATATAAAGACGCAACGGAATATAAATTAATCAGCGATCAATATATTACAGTAACGGAAATAGACGGCGAAGAAGTGATAAAAGTCGCTCCGGAAGCATTAACGTTGCTTGCCCGGGAGGCATTTTATGAAGCCTCTTTTTTCTTACGTCCCGTTCACCTGCAACAAGTCGCCAGCATTCTGAACGATCCGCAGGCCAGCAGTAATGACAGATATGTGGCCTTGCAGCTACTGCGCAATGCCGAAGTCTCAGCAAAAGGGATATTACCCAACTGCCAGGACACCGGCACCGCCACCATTGTCGCCAGTAAAGGGCAACACATCTGGACCGGGGGCAATGACGCCGAAGCCTTAAGCAAAGGTATTTACACCACTTTCCAGGAAAATAATCTGCGCTTTTCACAAAATGCGCCACTGGATATGTATACCGAAGTCAATACACAAACCAATCTTCCGGCGCAGATTGATATCGGCGCCGTCCCCGGCGACGAGTACCATTTTCTGTGTGTTAATAAAGGGGGTGGCTCTGCCAATAAAGCTGCGCTTTACCAGGAAACTAAATCTCTCCTGCAACCAGAAAAACTGACTGCGTTTTTAATCGAAAAAATGAAATCGCTGGGAACTGCCGCCTGTCCGCCCTACCACATCGCCTTTGTCGTCGGGGGACTTTCTGCCGATCAGGCGTTAAAAGTCGCCAAACTAGCGTCGACAAAATACTACGATAATCTGCCCACCAGCGGAAACAAGCAGGGACAAGCCTTCCGCGATGTTGAGCTGGAAAAAACCTTGCTCGACGCCAGCCAACAATTTGGTATTGGTGCTCAGTTTGGTGGCAAATATTTCGCTCATGATATTCGTGTTATCCGTCTACCGCGCCACGGCGGCTCCTGCCCAATCGCTATGGCGCTCTCCTGTTCCGCCGATCGTAATATTAAAGCCAAAATTAACAAGCACGGCATCTGGCTGGAAAAACTCGAACATAATCCGGGGCAATATATTCCAGCCTCAATGCGGGAAGACAATCACACGCATAACGTACAGATTGATCTAAATCGTCCATTGCGTGAGGTAATGCAGGATCTCGCCACATTACCGATCGGCACCCGTGTGTCGTTAAGCGGCCCCATCGTAGTGGCGCGTGATATCGCCCACGCCAAAATAAAAGAACGACTGGATAACGGCGAACCGATGCCGGATTACCTGAAACATCATATCGTCTATTACGCTGGCCCCGCGAAAACACCGGAAAATATGGCCTGTGGTTCTCTTGGGCCCACCACGGGCGGTCGAATGGACGGTTATGTCGACGCCTTCCAGGCGGCTGGCGGCAGTCTGGTGATGTTATCGAAAGGCAACCGCAGCCAGCAGGTTACCGATGCCTGTCACAAACATGGCGGCTTTAATCTGGGAAGCATCGGCGGTGCGGCGGCGTTACTGGCACAAGAATATGTCAAAAGCCTGCATTGCCTGGAATATCCGGAGTTGGGCATGGAAGCAGTGTGGATGATGGAGGTTGAAAACTTGCCCGCGTTCATTCTGGTGGATGATAAAGGCAATAATTTCTTTAGTCAGTTTGAGCAGCAACACCGTTGCGCCAATTGCCCCGCCGGGCATTAAGGAAAGTGAATGGAAGCGCGGATTTCAACTGAACGGCATATTCAGCGCCAGCAGAAACTGAAAGAACAGGTCGACACACGCATCGCGGCGGCGACGGAGAAAAAAGGAATATTGATTGTTTTCACTGGTAACGGAAAAGGAAAATCCACCGCCGCTTTTGGTACCGTGACGCGCGCCGTAGGTCATGGCAAAACGGTTGGCGTTGCGCAGTTCATCAAGGGACAATGGGACAACGGCGAATATAACCTTCTCCATCCACTGGGCGTTGAATTTCATATTATGGGAACAGGTTTTACCTGGGAGACACAAAATCGGCAAGCGGATATCGACGCGGCGAAAGAGGTCTGGTCTGAATGCAAGCGGATGCTGGCTGATGACCGTTACGATTTAGTGGTGCTCGATGAGCTGACCTACATGCTGGCTTACCATTATCTGGATACCGAAGAAGTGATCGCTTCGCTACAAAATCGCCCGGCGCAGCAAAACGTCATTGTCACCGGACGCGGCTGCCATAGTGAGATAGTAAAAATGGCGGATACGGTAAGCGAAATCCGTCCCGTCAAGCATGCTTTTGATAACGGTATTCAGGCACAGCCTGGTATCGACTGGTAATGACTGCGCCTGGCATCTCGCCAGGCGCAGGTTTTACATCTCCTCCGGTACGACCGATTTTGCCAGCAACCACTCACGAAAGAGTTGCAAGTGCGGATAATCAGCCTTCTCTTCCCGCCACGTCATAATAAAGCGATTACCGGTACGAATAGGCACATCACACGGGATCACCATGTCACCGCTATCTAAATCGTGTTGAATTGCAAACCGGGGCAACAGCGCCACACCGAGATTAGATCGCACGGCGGCAATCAGCATTGAAAGTAAATCAAAACGTGGCCCGTTATTCACCAATGGACTACTAACGCCAGACAATGCAAACCACTCTTCCCAGCCAGTAATACGGGTGCTTTGATGCAGCAGTGGTAGCTCACTTAATAGCTCTGCAACAGACAGTTTTTGGTCAGGAAGTGAAAGTAAACTGCCGCTGCATACCGGCAGGATCTCTTCCTCAAAGAGATATTCTACCTCCGACCAGGGCGCACAAAAATTTTCGCGCATAATGACGGCATCGTATTCCCGATTAAGAAAATCCCCGTTATTAGCTAATGAGTGAATATTGACAATAATATCGGGATACAATTTATTGAACTCACGTAAATTGGGGATCAACCAGTGCGTGCTGAAAGTAGGATTGACAGCAAGCTCAATAACCTGAACCGTAGGCTGCCAGGTCATGATAGTATTCGTGTCACGTTCAAGCTTATTCAATGTTTCTTTAACAATGCCCAGATAATGCTTTCCGGCATCATTAAGAAATATTCTTTTTTTAGAATGCGCAAATAATGATATATGTAAAAAATCTTCCAGTGCGCTAACTTGCCTGAATACTGCGCTTTGGGTTAACGCTAACTCCTCTGCCGCTCTGGTATAACTTTCATGGCGTGCGACTACCTCAAAAGTTACCAACAGTTCCGTTTTGGGTATTTTTCCTCTCATAATGCCGTCCCTTAAAAATAGTTTAAACTATCAAAAAACCATTACTTATTGCTAAGTAATGGCAACCAAAGCAGCAATAGATATTTTATAAAAATCATGATCGATATTTATAACCCAGCAAGCCCGGCGTGACAATTGTCTCAATCAGATAATAATAATCCGAAAAGCAAAGCGCCCTTCGGATTATTATGATTCAGGTTAAGTGAAGATTATTAAATTGATAGCAATTATCATATCTATGGATATTATGATAAACAATCAACAAAAATTTTATTTTTGATTTATAGCATATCCTTCTAAGAATTTTTGCGAAGCTGCAATATCTGGGGTAAAGACCCGATCCTGGTCGACAAAAGGCACGACTTTTCTGTATTCGGTAAACATTGCTTTGGTGGATTTTCCTAATGCCAGTTGCGGATCGGCCTGCAACCGTAAATCGAGAGCCTGTGCGGAATGCATCAGTTCAATGCCATAAATCACGTTCAGATTATCGACAACCTGTTTCAATCTTCTGGCCGCGTGGTCATTATTGGCGCCGGTATCTTCTATACCTCCGGCAACCGGTTGAATATCGAAAGAAACAGGATTGGCGAGATCGACGTTTTCCGCATGCAGCGCGACAAACGGAATATGCAGCGAACCGAAGCCGTGACCTTTATTACCGGGTGCCGACAGGAAGCGCGTTAAACCGGTAAAGTGCTCATCTTCCAGGTGCAGCGAGCGACGCATACTGTTATGCGAAACATGTACCAACGCCACGGTCAGACGCTGAGTGGCAAGCGCAACAGGTAACGATTCGAAATTCGCCGTCGGGAAGATCCCGCCGCTGACTGCGCCATCTTTAACAAAATATTGCGCGACCTGACTGGAGTCCTGATACGCCTTGTCAGCATTCAGCACCGTTGCTGGGTTGTCATCGGAACTGTTGATTTGTACGGTTATGATCTCTTCAGCATCATGCAAAGCGCGTACTGATTCAGCAATGGTATATACCGTAGTTCTGAACGATAACGGATCTTGCAATGCACGTTTGTCATCTTTATGCCATAAATATGAACCGTTTAACGCATCGCGAATCTCTTTTGCAGAGTCAGCCAACTGCGGGAAAGGACGCACGGCAATTGACTGCGGCAGTACTGGTGCGACGTTACCATTCAACGCTTCCAGACTCATAGCGAAAACCACCGGACTGACATTCAGCAACTGACGTGCCGAACGAACTGCTTCGATAGCGTAGGCTGTCCCGACGCTGTTGTTCGACAAAATCGCCAGCATATCTTTACCCTGCGGCACCAGTGGCTTAAGTCCCACTTTCGCCAGCGCGTCACCACCGCTCATTTGCACGCCATTTACTCGGGCTTTCCATTCCCCCATCATCACCAGACCAACGTGCGAAGCGAGCATAATATCCGCTGCGCCGATGCTTCCCCGCGCCGGAATTAACGGTGTAACGCCGCGGTTAATAAATTCGGCATACAACTCGGCAATATAAGGCTGCGCGCCGGTTTGCCCATGCAGCATAGTATTTAAACGTAATACCATTGAAAGGCGTGCCAGATAATCCGGTAACATCGGACCAACGCCCGCAGAATGGGCGCGCAGCGCGGCAGCATTAAATTTTTTCGACGCGTCAATCACCTCAGGCGTTAAATTTCCTTTGGCATCAAATATCGGCTGGTCTTTATTTAGCCCCACACCTACGGTTAAACCATAAACGGGTGTTCCAGAATGTGCGGCGGTCATCACCAGATCATAACTTTTTTCCATTCTGTCCAGAGCTTTCGCCGCGATTTTGACGTCGTTATCACCTAACGCAATTGACCAGGCCTGGTCAATGGAAAGATGTTCGCCATCCAGAGTAATGGTTGATTTCGCCATCGCGATGGAGCAAACGCTCCAGAGCACAACGGTGACAGTGACTCTTCGTATCAATCCTTTCATTGTGTTTCCTTATCATGATGAGTTTAACAACGGGTTACTGCGACAACGTTTTAATTTGTTCTATCTGTTTTCCCCCGCCGGACAATACTGGTCACCAGGCGAGCGGCAACTTTCGCGGTTAAATTATCGCGATCCAGGTCCGGGTTAAGTTCGGCAATATCCGCCGCAATCAACTTCTCGCTACCGGCGATTAAATTCACAATGGCTTCAGTAATATTTAACGGCACGCCTAGCGGTGATGGCGCAGAAACGCCGGGCGCCTGATAACCGGGTAAAACATCGAGACAAATCGTTAAATAAATGGCGTCACACGCTTGAATATCTGCCGAGAGCGCATTAGCGACCTCATGCAAACCACGTTCAAATTGCAGAGATTCGTCCAGCCAATAACGCACACCGAGACAATCAGCGCGATCAAATAACGCCTGAGTATTGGCAAAACGACTTATTCCCAGCACGCGATAATTAAACGGTTTGCCATGCTGCGCGTTCCACTCTTGCATCTGACGAAACGGCGTACCTGAATTGGCTTTTTCCGCCATCCGTAAATCAAAATGCGCGTCAAGGTTCACAATCAGTAACCGCTGAATATCAGGACGCGACTGCATAATCCCCTGAAATGTTCCCCACGCCACTTCATGACCGCCACCCAGAACCACCGGTAAACTGCCGCGCGCAATGGCTGTAGATACGTTGGCCGCCAGACGATTTTGTGCGGACTCCAGCGCGTGGTCCTCGCTTTGTACATCGCCCATATCGAAAATAGCGCCTTCACAGAGCACCGGCATATTTCCCAACATGCTGCGCAACGCGCCCGGTCCGCCTGCTGCACCCGCTCGCCCACCATTACGTTGCACCCCGTCATCAACGGCAAAACCAATCAGCGAACAACCGCCGTGGCTTTGTTCACTAAACGGTTGCACATGTTGATGCCAGCGAGTGCTGACGCCGATTTCCTGCGAGTCAACACGCCCACTCCACGGCAATAATGTTTGCTTCATTACCAACTCCTTTTTCCGCCGACAATAAGCCCCTGGCAAGGCTGATGCCCAAACCAGTAAGCCAGTTCACGTGGATGGTTAAGATCCCAGACCGCCATATCCGCCCGTAATCCCGGTGCAAGTTCACCCCGATCAACAAGCCCAAGTGCCTTTGCCGCATGACGCGTAACGCCCTGAACGGCTTCCAGCGGCGTCATGCGAAACAGCGTACAGGCCATATTGATCATCAATGGCAATGACATATTGGGAGACGTTCCGGGGTTATGGTCCGTGGAGATAGCAATCGGCACGCCCGCTGCCCGCAAAGCAGCAATCGGCGGCAGATGGGTTTCGCGCAGGAAGTAATAAGCACCGGGGAGCAGTACCGCCACTGTTCCAGCTGCTTTCATGGCGGCGATCCCCGACTCGCTCAGGTATTCCAGATGATCGCAGGAGAGTGCAGAAAACGCCGCCGCCAGCGCAGCGCCTTGCTGGTCAGAAAGCTGTTCGGCATGCAGTTTTACAGGTAATCCATAGTGTTGTGCTTTACTGAAAACGCGCCGTACCTGGTCTGGGCTAAAGGCGATGTTTTCACAAAAAGCGTCAACCGCATCAATAAGCCCCTGTTCATGTAAGACGCCCATCCAGTCGCAAAGCGCCGTAATGTAATCATCACTGCGCCCGGCAAACTCTGGCGGCAAGCTGTGCGCCCCAAGAAACGTAGACTGGATACGTAATCCTGTAGATTCCTGTAAGCGGCGGATAACGCGCAAACAGCGCGCTTCATCTTCCAGCGTCAAGCCATAACCGGATTTTATTTCCAGCGTACTGACGCCTTCACGCAACCAGTTTTGTAGTCGCTGCGCCCCCAGTTCAAACAGTTGTGTTTCGCTGGCCGCCCGCGTGGCATTGACGGTAGATAAGATCCCGCCGCCCGCTCTGGCGATATCTTCATAAGCCACGCCTTGCAGCCGCATCTCAAACTCATTCGCCCGCTGGCCGCCATACACCAGATGCGTATGGCAATCCACCAGGCCGGGGGTCAGCAACTTACCCCGCAGGTCGTGTTCCTCTGTAATGTCAGCCGTCAGTTCGCGAGGGATCTGCGTGGCCTTGCCAAGCCAGACAATAGTGTCGCCACGGCTGATTACTGCACCATTTTCAATCACTCCCCAATCGTTAGCGGAAAGCGTCGCCAGCGTGGTATTTCGCCAGAGCGTTAATGCACTCATAAGGATTTTTCCCCTCGTAGATAATAAAGCCACCAGCCCGCCAGCTCACCGACGGAGACTTTTTTCCGTGGTACGAAACGCCAGGGCTTGCCATCAGGCGCAACCAGCCATAACAACATATTTGCCGCGACAAACACCCTTTTCTTGCCGCTTATCCACTCCCCTTCACACAGCGTGAACAGGCCCGCTTGCGCAAGTGACGGAGGAAGCCAGTCAACGGCACTTTGCACCCGCAACATCCCCGTATCGCCTTCCCGCGCCATGACATTGAGATCGCGAACTGCACCGCCCAGCAGCTGGCAATCTGGCATGGCTTCTCCGGGAAAAATTAAGGCGGGATCGTGACGTTGCAGGTTGATTATCGAATCGGCAAACGTCAGCCTCACCCCTTCCCCATCGAGAATAGCGAGGCCACGTACCACGCCAGGCCACGCCGAAAAAGGACCGTCCTGGCTGACATTGGCCATACTGATGCGTACCAGCCAGTTTTCATCATCAGGCCAGGCATGCAGTTGTCGCGTAACCCCCCCGCCGTTGCGCCACGGTTGCAAGGGCTTATCCATTGCAGATATCAGCATTGGTTCCATATTACGACTCGGGATAAATAGTCTGGGCAGGAACGCTGGTAGTACGTTTTGCCCACGGGTAATAAATAACGGCAGTAATTAACAAGCCGATAATCCAGGAAATATCCGCCCCGCCCATCAGTACAGAAATGGGTCCCTGATACAGTTTTTGATTCAGGAAGGGGATCTGCACCAGCACACCAATTCCATAGCAAACCAACGCGGTTTTGTTATACGCGCCATAGCGCCCCTCCGGGGTATAAAGTGCCGGAATGTCGGTTTTACCTTGTGAGATGAAGTAGTAGTCGATGAGATTGATGGCGCTCCACGGCACAAATACCGTCAACAGCAGCAGAACGAAGTTTTTGAAATTATTCAAAAAGTCTGCGCTTGCCGCCAGCGCGACGACCATTGACAACAGCACGAAACCTACAACGTAGGCAGCACGAACACGCTGTGAAACCTGGCTGCGATTGTTAAAGGCGCTGACGGTCGCCAGAATCGACATAAAGCCGCCGTAGGCATTCAAACAGTTAACCGTCAGTTTGCCGCAAACAATCACCGTATAAATCAGAATGGCAAACGTTGGTCCGGCTAAATCGCCCATAAAACCAACCTGATCTTTCAGGAAGTTAGCACCGCAAGCAGCAACAAGAACGCCAAAAGTCATGGCACATTGCGCGCCAAGCGTAGTTCCCAGAAAGGTGGCAAAGAAGATTGATTTTGCTGGTGTATCAGAGGGTAAATAGCGGGAATAATCAGAGGCGTATGGTGCAAACGTTAATTGCCATCCGGCTGAGAGTGCAATCGTTAATAAGAACACCGATAAGCTAAATGGCTTTTGACCAAATGCCGCAGCCACATCGTAGTGACCACTAAGTTGAGTGGCCAGGTAAATAAACCCCAGAATACTTAATATCCCTGCAACACGGCCAACGACGTGAATAAGTTTATAACCGACCAATGCGATCATCGCGGTAAGCATGCCGAAAATAATAATTCCGGTCGATGCTGACTCAAAACCAAATATCCGGTTAATCGCCTGACCGGATAATACCGTACCCGTCGCGGCAAATCCGAGATACATAATAATCACCATCAGTAACGGTAGCGCCGCTCCTTTGACGCCAAAGCGGATACGACTGGAGATCATCTGTGGTAATCCCAGCTTTGCCCCCTGTGACGAGTGCAATGCCATAACCGCGCCGCCGATAATATTACCGATTAATAAACCAATAATTGCTGACATGGCTTCAGAGCCAAAAATAATCGCTAACGCGCCGTCCACCACGGCGGTAATTTGTAAGTTAGCACTTAGCCATAAAGTAAACTGGCTGGAGGGCGCGCCGTGGCGAGCGGACTCAGGAACGGCGTTAATCGTATTTGATTCTAATACTGGTTTTTTACTGCGGATAGGGCTGCTTGATTCCATGAAAAAGTCTCCTGCAAAATGAGAGGTCATTTTTTGAAACAGCAATAGAGGGTCGAGAGATATTTCTCTCGACGATGTAATGAATATTTTTGATAATTATTGTTATACAGGCGGATAACTTCCCGCCTGTATTAGCGCAAATATTAAATAACAGCGTTAATATTTAGCGAATCATCGGCAATTTCAGACCATAATTTTTGGCACATTCAATTGCCGCCTCATAACCCGCATCCGCATGACGCATAACCCCGGAAGCGCAGTCATTCACCAGCACACGCGCCAGACGTTTTTCGGCTTCTTCGCTACCGTCGGCAACAATAACCATCCCGGCGTGTTGTGAATACCCCATCCCGACGCCGCCGCCATGATGCAGAGACACCCACGTTGCGCCACCTGCGGTATTGAGCAGACCATTGAGCAATGGCCAGTCAGAAACCGCGTCACTGCCATCGAGCATGCTTTCAGTTTCGCGGTTCGGGCTGGCGACAGAACCGGTATCAAGATGATCGCGACCAATCACAATCGGTGCTTTTAGTTCACCGTTGCGCACCATTTCGTTGAATGCCAGCCCCGCCAGGTGACGCTCACCAAGCCCCAGCCAGCAAATACGTGAAGGAAGCCCCTGGAAGGCGATACGCTCACGCGCCATATCCAGCCAGCGATGGGTCAGTACGTTATTGGGGAATAGTTCTTTAATTTTGGCATCGGTTTTATAGATATCTTCCGGGTCACCAGACAGCGCCACCCAACGGAACGGGCCTTTGCCTTCACAAAACATGGGACGAATGTAAGCAGGAACGAAACCCGGGAAATCGAAGGCATTTTGCAGACCTTCGTTGAAAGCCACCTGGCGGATGTTGTTACCATAATCGACAACCGGGATCCCCATCGCCTGGAAGTCCAGCATCCCCTGAACATGCGCCACGCAACTCTGTGCCGCTTCTTTTTGCAGTCTGGCGTGCTGTTGTGGATCCTGCTGTGCAGCACGCCATTGTTCTACGCTCCAGCCCGTTGGCAGGTAACCATAGACCAGATCGTGAGCGGAGGTCTGGTCGGTCACCAGATCCGGCTTGATCGCCCCCTGACGTGCACGTTTCACCAGCTCAGGAACAATTTCCGCCGCATTGCCCAGCAGCGCGATAGAAACGGCTTCTTTGCGTTCGGTGTGGTATTTAATCAGCGCCAGTGCATCATCAAGATCTTTCGCTTGTTTATCGACATAACGGGTACGCAGACGGAAGTCGATGCTACTTTGCTGGCACTCGATATTTAATGAACAAGCTCCCGCCAGAGTCGCCGCCAGCGGTTGTGCACCGCCCATACCACCGAGCCCCGCGGTCAGGATCCATTTTCCACTTAGCGAATTGTTGTAGTGCTGGCGACCTGCTTCGACAAAAGTTTCGAACGTTCCCTGCACAATGCCCTGACTACCGATGTAGATCCACGAGCCCGCGGTCATCTGGCCGTACATGAACAGACCTTTGCGATCCAGTTCATTGAAGTGATCCCAGTTGGCCCATTGCGGTACCAGGTTAGAGTTGGCAATCAGCACGCGGGGCGCGTCAGTATGAGTTTTAAACACGCCCACGGGTTTACCGGACTGTACCAACAGCGACTCATCAGGCTCGAGATTTTTGAGCGATTCGAGGATCTGGTCGAAACATTCCCAGTTACGCGCCGCGCGGCCAATGCCACCGTATACCACCAGATGCTGTGGATTTTCGGCTACGTCGGGATCAAGGTTGTTCTGCAACATCCGATAGGCAGCTTCGATCTGCCAGTTTTTGCAATGCAGTTGAGTTCCTTGTGGCGCATGGATGACGCGACTGGTATCAATACGAGGGTCTGAAGGCTTACTCATGAATCTTCTCCTGTTACTGGATAAAATTAAATGCTGTCATCGCCCAGAAAAAATGAGCGAAGGAATACAGAAACGGTTTATATAATCCCCGTTTATAATTTCGCATTATCAATTCACTTGGTGAATTTCATTTGTTATGGAATATTCACCCTGAATGTAAATTCAAAAAAACTGCCAACGCTTTGTATGCGATTTCAATATGCTTAATTTAACTTTTGGAAAAAGTGATATTGTTGGCAAAATATTTTCTCATTTGAACATATGAATATGATGAGATTGCAAGATGTCTGTAATTTAATTATCCGCAGGAACGTATTCACGATAGCTAATCATTAGCGTAATAGCCGATAAGGCTGCCGCAAACCGAGAGCATGATACATTGATAGATAATGACATTGAAAAAACGGTTCTTAATAAGACAGCATAAGGATATGTCTTATTATCATAAATATACCTTCAGTTTCTATTATCCTTAAAATAATAAAAACAGAGCGTAGCAGATAATTCAAAGCAGAAAAAACAGGCATGCATATAAAATTTTAAAATATGGAATCTGGAGAATATGAATTTTCATTTTCTACAAAATGGCAACGTGAGGAAGTGCCAGTCGCTTATAAGCGATATTGGTACGGTTATCGATGCCCAGCCGAAAGCTGCCTGCGGTCAGATTTCGACCGTGGTTAACGTTTAAGGCATAAAAAAGGCCATCATAAGATGGCCAACCATGTCGAAACCGACAGCCCTTCGCCATTCCTGTAGAGGGAAGCGGCGAGGGCTATTTCTTATTACAGATATTTATTTCAGAACAGTTTTCAGTGCTTCACCGATATCCGCCAGACTGCGAACGGTTTTCACGCCTGCGGCTTCCAGAGCAGCGAATTTCTCATCCGCAGTCCCTTTCCCACCGGCAATGATGGCACCCGCGTGGCCCATACGTTTGCCTTTCGGCGCAGTCACACCAGCGATGTAACCCACAACTGGCTTGGTAACGTGCTCTTTGATGTACGCAGCCGCTTCTTCTTCAGCGCTACCGCCGATCTCACCGATCATCACAATCGCTTCGGTCTGCGGATCTTTTTCGAACATTTCGAGGATGTCGATAAAGTTAGAACCAGGGATCGGGTCGCCGCCGATACCGACACAGGTCGACTGGCCGAAACCGTAACCCGTGGTCTGTTTAACCGCTTCATAGGTCAATGTACCGGAACGGGAAACGATACCCACTTTACCCGGTTTGTGAATGTGACCCGGCTGGATACCGATTTTGCATTCACCCGGAGTGATTACGCCCGGACAGTTCGGGCCGATCATACGAACGCCTGCTTCGTCCAGTTTCACTTTCACAGTCAGCATATCCAGCGTCGGGATGCCTTCAGTGATGGTGATAATCAGTTTGATGCCTGCATCGATAGCTTCCAGAATGGAGTCTTTGCAGAACGGTGCTGGTACGTAGATAACAGAAGCGGTAGCGCCAGTAGCAGCAACAGCTTCACGCACAGTGTTGAACACCGGCAGGCCGAGATGGGTAGTACCGCCTTTACCTGGAGTTACGCCGCCAACCATTTTAGTGCCATATGCAATGGCCTGTTCAGAGTGGAAAGTCCCCTGGCTACCGGTAAAGCCCTGGCAGATAACCTTGGTGTTTTTATCAATTAAAATGGACATTATTTCCCCTCCACTGCGGCAACAACCTGCTGAGCTGCATCCGTCAGACCTTTTGCTGCAATAATATTCAGGCCGCTGTCAGCCAGTTTCTTCGCGCCGAGTTCGGCGTTGTTACCTTCCAGACGTACCACGACCGGTACGTTAACACCCACTTCCGCTACCGCGCCGATGATACCGTCAGCGATCAGGTCGCAACGAACGATACCGCCGAAGATGTTAACCAGAACGGCTTTCACTTTGTCGTCAGAGAGGATGATTTTGAACGCTTCGGTTACGCGCTCTTTGGTTGCGCCGCCGCCCACATCAAGGAAGTTAGCCGGTTCGCCGCCGTGCAGTTTAACGATGTCCATCGTACCCATCGCCAGACCTGCGCCGTTAACCATACAACCGATGTTACCGTCCAGCGCAACGTAGTTCAGTTCCCACTGTGCAGCCTGTGCTTCACGCGGATCTTCCTGCGACTGGTCGCGCATTTCGCGCAGATCAGGCTGGCGGAACAGTGCGTTGCCGTCAGCGCCCAGTTTGCCATCGAGGCAAATCAGATCGCCCTGTTTGGTGATGACCAGCGGGTTGATTTCGATCAGCGCCAGGTCGCGTTCCAGGAAAATAGTCGCCAGACCCATGAAGATTTTGGTGAACTGCTGAACCAGTTTACCTTCCAGACCCAGTTTGAACGCCAGCTCGCGTCCCTGATACGGCATCGGGCCAGTCAGCGGATCAAGCGCAACTTTGTGGATCAGGTGCGGCGTTTCTTCCGCCACTTTTTCGATTTCCACGCCGCCTTCGGTGGAGGCCATAAAGACCACGCGACGGGAACTACGGTCTACAACGGCACCGAGATACAGCTCTTTAGCGATATCGGTCGCCGCTTCAACCAGAATCTGGTTAACCGGTTGGCCATTGGCATCTGTTTGATACGTTACCAGACGCTTGCCCAGCCAGTTTTCTGCAAAAGCACGGATGTCTTCTTTGCTGTTTACAACTTTCACACCGCCCGCTTTACCGCGGCCACCAGCGTGAACCTGACATTTCACTACCCACGGACCGGCACCGATTTTTGAAGCGGCTTCTTCTGCTTCGCGCGGAGTAGTACAGGCATAACCCACCGGTGCTGGTAAGCCATAGCGGGCAAACAGTTGTTTTGCCTGATATTCATGTAAGTTCATGTGTTCTGTCCATCCTTCAGTAATCGTTATCTTTTAAACCGTAGACCGAATATTTCGTATCGCTTCCGGGCATTGTCGGTCACCCGTAGGCCTGATAAGACGCGTAAGCGTCGCATCAGGCATCGCTTGTCGGATGCGGCGCGAGCGCCTTATCCGACCTACCCAGGTGGTCCCGTAGGCCTGATAAGACGCGTTAAGCGTCGCATCAGGCTTCAAATGCCGGAGAAGGCGATAATGTCTTATCCGGTCTACAGTGCAGGTGAAACTTAAACTACTACACGTCCAGCAGCAGACGCGTCGGATCTTCCAGCAACTCTTTGATCGTTACCAGGAAGCCCACGGATTCGCGACCATCGATCAGACGGTGATCGTAAGACAGCGCCAGATACATCATCGGCAGGATCTCAACCTGACCATTCACCGCCATCGGACGATCTTTGATAGCGTGCATACCCAGAATTGCGCTCTGCGGCGGGTTGATGATCGGCGTAGACATCAGGGAACCGAACACACCACCGTTGGTGATGGTGAAGTTACCACCGGTCAGATCTTCAACCGTCAGCTTGCCGTCACGGCCTTTGACTGCCAGCTCTTTGATTTTCTTCTCGATGTCTGCCATGCCGAGGGTATCGACATCACGCAGAACCGGCGTCACCAGGCCGCGCGGCGTAGAAACCGCCATGCTGACGTCGAAATAGTTGTGGTAAACCACGTCATCGCCGTCGATAGAAGCATTCACTTCCGGGTAACGTTTCAGGGCTTCAACCACCGCTTTCACGTAGAAGGACATAAAGCCCAGACGGATGCCGTGACGTTTTTCAAACGCTTCACCGTACTGCTTACGCAGATCCATAATCGGCTTCATGTTGACTTCGTTGAACGTGGTCAGCATGGCGGTGGAATTTTTCGCTTCCAGCAGACGCTCTGCCACACGCTTACGCAGGCGAGTCATCGGGACACGTTTTTCGCTACGTGCAGCCAGAACCGGTTGCGCCGCCGGAGCAGCCGCTGCCGGTGCAGACTCTTTCGCCGGGGCTTTCGCCAGATGTTTTTCCACATCTTCACGGGTCAGACGACCACCCACACCGGTGCCTTTAATGGCGCTGGCGTCGAGGTTGTGTTCAGCCAGCAGGCGACGGATCGCCGGGCTTAACGCATCGTTGTTTTGCTCTTCCAGAGACGCCTGCTGGCGTTGCGCCGGAGTGGACGCTTTCTCTTCAGATTTGGCGCTGGTTTCTTTACCCGCGCTGTTGCCTTCACGCAGGCGACCAAGGATCTGACGAGACGTTACCGTTGTACCTTCATCTTCCAGAACCGCATCCAGAATGCCGTCTGCTGATGCCGGTACTTCCAGTACCACTTTGTCAGTTTCGATTTCTACCAGCACTTCATCACGTACGACTGCGTCGCCGGGTTTTTTATGCCAGGTTGCGACGGTGGCATCGGCTACGGATTCAGGCAGGTCAGGGACCAGAATATCTACGCTACTCATTGTGTATCCTTTATTTATTCGACGTTCAGCGCGTCATTAACCAGATCTTGTTGCTGTTTCTGGTGAACGGACATATACCCTACCGCCGGAGAGGCGGAGGCCGGGCGGCCTGCATAACGCAGAGAAGCCCCAAACGGAATCACTTCACGGAAATGATGCTGGCTGCAGTACCATGCGCCCTGGTTGAGCGGCTCTTCCTGGCACCAGACAAAATCCTTGACGTGAGCAAACTGCTGCAACACTTCCTGCATCGCTTTATGCGGGAACGGGTAGAGTTGCTCGATACGCACAATGGCGACATCGTGTTGATTGTTTTTACGACGTTGTTCCAGCAGGTCGTAATAAACCTTACCAGAACACATCACTACGCGCTTCACGCCCTTCGGATCAAGCTCGTCGATTTCACCGATGGCTGGCAGGAAGGTGCCGTTCGCCAGTTCTTCGAGGCTGGAAACCGCCAGCGGATGACGCAGCAGGGATTTCGGCGACATCACGACCAGCGGACGACGCATCCCGCGCAGCGCCTGACGACGCAGCATGTGGTAAACCTGTGCCGGGGTAGACGGTACGCAAACCTGCATGTTTTGCTCAGCACAAAGTTGCAGATAACGTTCCAGACGCGCGGAGGAGTGCTCCGGCCCCTGCCCTTCGTAACCGTGCGGCAGCAACATCACCAGACCACACATCCGGCCCCATTTCTGTTCGCCAGAGGAGATGAACTGGTCGATAACCACCTGCGCACCGTTGGCGAAGTCACCGAACTGTGCTTCCCAGATAGTCAGAGTGCGTGGTTCTGCGGTGGCATAACCGTATTCAAACGCCAGCACGGCTTCTTCAGACAGTACGGAGTCCCAGACACGGAACGCGCCCTGGCCGTTATGGATATGTTGCAGCGGTGTGTAAGTGGAACCGTTAGACTGGTTGTGGATCACCGCGTGGCGGTGGAAGAAGGTACCGCGACCGGAGTCTTCACCCGACAGGCGAACCGGAATGCCTTCGTCAACCAGCGTGGCGTAAGCGAGGTTTTCCGCGCCGCCCCAATCGAACAGTTTCTCACCGGCAGCCATCGCCTGGCGATCGCCATAAATCTTGGCAACGCGAGACTGCATTTCAACCGCTTCCGGCACCGTACTGATGCGTTTAGCCAGTTCTTGCAGGCGCTTCATCTCAACTTTGTTCGGGTACTCTTCGTCCCATTCGTGGTTGAGGTACGGCGACCAGGTGAAAGAGTGCATGTTCATCGGACGCCACTCTGCCACTACGCAATCGCCAGCATCCAGCGCATCGCGGTACAGGTTAACCATCTCGGTGGCATCTTCCAGCGTCGCCACTTTTTCCTGCTCCAGCTTGTCAGCGTAGATTTTGCGCGGCGTTGGATGTTTTTTGATTTTCTGATACATCAGCGGCTGGGTTGCGCTCGGCTCGTCGGCTTCGTTATGGCCGTGACGGCGGTAGCACACCAGGTCGATGAAAACATCACGTTTAAAGGTGTTACGGAAATCGAGCGCCAGACGGGTCACAAAGGCAACGGCTTCCGGATCGTCCGCGTTAACGTGGAAAATCGGTGCCTGAACCATCTTACCGATATCAGTACAGTACGGCGTTGAACGGGCATCCAGCGGGTTAGAGGTGGTGAAGCCAACCTGGTTGTTGATAACGATACGTACTGTACCGCCAACTTCATAACCACGCGCTTTCGACATGTTCAGGGTTTCCTGAACCACGCCCTGTCCGGTCACTGCGGCGTCACCGTGGATGGTGATTGGCAGCACTTTGTTGCTGCTCGGCTCATCAAGTCTGTCCAGACGAGCGCGAACAGAACCGATAACTACCGGGCTTACAATCTCAAGGTGAGACGGGTTAAACGCCAGCGCCAGGTGCACCAGGCCGCCATCGGTCTGGAAGTCAGACGAGAAGCCCATGTGGTATTTCACGTCACCCGTGCCGAGGTGTTCTTTATGTTTACCGGCAAACTCGTCGAACAAGTCTTGCGGTTTTTTACCCAGCACGTTCACCAACACGTTCAGACGACCACGGTGCGCCATCCCGAGAACCACTTCGCGGGTGCCGCTGTTGCCAGCGTGGCGGATCATCTCTTTAAGCATCGGGATTAACGCGTCACCGCCTTCCAGCGAGAAGCGTTTTGCGCCAGGGAATTTTGCGCCGAGGTAACGTTCAAGGCCTTCAGCGGCGGTCAGTTCGCTTAAGAAGCGTTTTTTCTCTTCGCTATTGAAAGTCGCGCGACCAGACTCGATACGCTGTTGGATCCAGCGTTTTTCTTCGGTGCTGGTAATGTGCATATACTCGGCGCCAATCGGGCCGCAGTAGGTTTGCTTGAGAGCTTCCAGCAACTCGCCGAGTTTCATGGTTTCTTTGCCGCTGGCAAATGAACCGACGTTGAAGGTCTCCTGGAAGTCTGCTTCGGTCAGATCGTGGAAAGACGGATCCAGATCGGCCACTTTATCTTGCTGCCACAGTCCCAGCGGATCGAGATTCGCATGCTGGTGACCACGGAAGCGGTATGCGTTAATGAGCTGCAGGACTTTAACCTGCTTCACATTGGTGTCAGGGTCGGAGATCGTTGAAGAGTAACGTGAAGCGTCTTTCGCCAGGCGGCGGAAATATTCACGCGTTTGAGAGTGGAATTGATCCGGTTTGACTCCCGTACCAGGTAACTGCTGGAACGTCGAACGCCAGTTAGCGTCAACCGAGTCAGGATCGGTTAAGAAGTCTTCATAGAGCTGTTCTATCCAACTCTGGTTTGCGCCAGAGAGGTAAGAAGAGTCCAACCAGGCTTTCAAAGCGCTGTTCTGCATCGTGATCCCTTAAGCATCTTTTTTATGCTTACTTCGCCGTGGATACTACCACGCACATTTCATATCAGATGTGCGTGCCGGGGTTCACTTGTTGCGGACTTGTCGTGTTTTCTGCGTCCGCTAAGGAACCTTTAAAAACTGTCTTAGTGTCAGGGGCAGTTTTTAAAGATTTCCTGCATTTCTTTGTTACGCCTGATGCGCTGCGCTTATCAGGCCTACGGGTAATGACTTGTAGGCCGGATAAGGCGTTCACGCCGCATCCGGCTCTGGTTGCCTGATGCGACGCTTACGCGTCTTATCAGGCCTACGGTTTATGCATTACGCTGCAATAACATCGACTTGATATGGCCGATGGCGCGCGTCGGGTTCAGCCCTTTCGGACATACACTGACGCAGTTCATGATGCTGTGACAGCGGAATACACTGAATGCATCACTCAAACCGTCGAGGCGTTCGTCAGTCTCGGTATCACGGCTATCGATCAGGAAACGATATGCCGCTAACAAGCCTGCCGGGCCGATAAACTTATCGGGATTCCACCAGAAAGACGGACAAGAGGTTGAACAACATGCGCAGAGAATACATTCATACAGCCCGTCGAGTTTTTCGCGCTGCTCTGGCATCTGTAAATGCTCACGAGCTGGCGGATTTTGCCCATTATTCAACAGGTAAGGTTTGATTTTCTCATATTGCGCATAGAATTGTCCCATGTCTACCACCAAATCGCGGACAACCGGTAAACCAGGTAACGGGCGAATTACAATTTTCTTACCCGGCTGGTTGAGTGCCGAAATTGGGGTAATACAGGCCAGACCATTCTTACCGTTCATGTTCAGACCGTCGGAACCACATACCCCTTCACGACAGGAGCGACGGAACGACAGGCTGGGATCTTTCTCTTTCAACTGGATAAGCGCATCCAGCAGCATCATGTCGCGACCTTCATCCGCTTCCAGGGTGTAATCCTGCATACGCGGAGCATCATCAACATCCGGGTTATAGCGATAAATTGAAAACTCGAGTCTCATTTTCCTGTCTCCGCATTAGTAAGTACGAATCTTCGGCGGGAATGCCGGGCGCAGTTTCGGTTCCATGTTGACGCTTCGGCGCGTCATGGATTCCGACTCTGGCAGATACAGGGAGTGGCACAGCCAGTTTTCATCATCGCGATCCGGGAAGTCGAAGCGGCTATGCGCGCCACGGCTTTCGGTACGGAAGTTGGCAGAAACAGCCGTTGCATACGCCGTTTCCATCAGGTTATCCAATTCCAGGCACTCAACGCGCTGGGTGTTGAACTCACTTGAAGTGTCATCCAGACGGGCATTTTTCAGACGCTCGCGGATCACTTTCAACTGCTCAAGCCCTTTCGCCATCGCATCACCTTCACGGAAGACCGAGAAGTTATGCTGCATACATTCTTGCAGTGCTTTACGAATCGCCACCGGATCTTCACCGTTACGGTTGTTGTTCCAGCGGTTCAGACGATCGAGAGAAGCTTCAACATCAGACTCGCTGGCATCGCGCAGTGCGCCCTGCTCGGCAATAGACTCTTGCAGATGCAGGCCAGCCGCACGACCAAATACCACCAGGTCCAGCAGCGAGTTGCCGCCCAGACGGTTTGCGCCGTGTACGGATACGCAGGCAATTTCACCTACCGCGAACAGCCCAGGGATCACCACATCTTCGCCTTTCTCGTTCACGGTCAGCGCCTGACCGGTCACTTTGGTCGGAATACCGCCCATCATGTAGTGACAGGTTGGGATTACCGGAATCGGCTCTTTCACCGGATCAACGTGAGCGAAGGTGCGGGAGAGTTCAAGGATGCCCGGCAGACGGGATTCAAGAACTTCTTTACCCAGGTGGTCGAGTTTCAGTTTTGCGTGTGGCCCCCACGGACCATCACAACCGCGACCTTCACGGATTTCGATCATGATGGAACGCGCCACCACGTCACGGCCCGCCAGGTCTTTGGCGTTCGGCGCATAACGCTCCATAAAGCGTTCGCCATGTTTGTTCAGCAGATAACCGCCTTCACCACGGCAACCTTCTGTGACCAGTACGCCCGCACCGGCAATACCGGTCGGGTGGAACTGCCACATTTCCATATCCTGCACCGGTACGCCTGCACGGATAGCCATGCCGACACCGTCGCCAGTGTTAATATGGGCGTTGGTGGTGGACTGATAAATACGCCCAGCCCCGCCAGTCGCCAGCACAGTCGCGCGGGCTTTGAAATAAACCACTTCACCGGTTTCGATGCACAGTGCGGTACAACCGACCACCGCGCCATCGGCGTTTTTCACCAGATCCAGCGCGTACCATTCGGAGAAAATAGTGGTGTGGTTTTTCAGGTTCTGCTGATAAAGCGTGTGCAGCAGTGCGTGACCAGTACGGTCGGCAGCCGCCGCAGTACGTGCC
Source organism: Escherichia sp. E4702 (assembly GCF_963883545.1). Taxonomy (NCBI): domain Bacteria; kingdom Pseudomonadati; phylum Pseudomonadota; class Gammaproteobacteria; order Enterobacterales; family Enterobacteriaceae; genus Escherichia; species Escherichia sp. E4702. The sequence continues at coordinate 62,367 of NZ_CAWORF010000020.1, forward strand.
GCCTGCTCGCCGCCGAAGTTTTTCGACTGACCGCCAAACGGACGTTGATAGATACGACCATCATCAAGACGCGAGAACGGCAGGCCCATGTGTTCGAGTTCCAGAATCGCTTCTGGCCCGGTTTTACACATATATTCAATCGCGTCCTGGTCACCGATATAGTCCGACCCTTTAACGGTGTCGTACATATGCCATTCCCAGTTATCTTCATGGGTATTACCCAGCGCAACGGTAATGCCGCCCTGTGCAGAAACGGTATGGGAACGGGTCGGGAAAACTTTAGAGAGCAGCGCACAAGTCTGGCCGCTCTGGGAAATCTGTAGCGCCGCGCGCATACCTGCGCCTCCGGCACCAATCACAACTGCATCAAATTCTCTGACTGGCAATTTCATCACACACCCCACACCACAACGAATCCATAAATCACGTAAACCACCAGTGCAACGACAATCACCAGTTGCAGAATCAGGCGCACGGCCAATGGTTTAACGTAGTCGGTCAACACCTGCCACATGCCGATCCAGGCATGGATCAAAATGGAAAACAGTGCCAGCAGAGTGAAGACTTTAGTGAATGCAGAGGCAAAGAAACCACTCCAGACGTCATATGTCAGTTCGCCACTGATAGCAAAAAAACCGACCATATAAATGATGTAAAGCGTCAGGACGAGAGCAGTAGCGCGAACGAGGATGAAATCATGTACGCCATTGCGTCCTAATGCGGAGGCGTTGCTTACCATACGAGGACTCCTGCAAGAATTGAAAGCACGACAGTAATGACAAAAGAGACTTTGGCAGAGCGTTTACCCGCTTCGAATGTTTCTTCCAGATAGCCAAAATCCATCATCATGTGGCGAATACCTACGACGACGTGATAAGCCAGAGCGGTAAGGATGCCCCACATGATAAATTTCACGAAGAAGCTGCCCATAATGGCGGAAGCTTGCTCGAAACCTTCAGGGGAAGAGAGGCTGGTACCCAGAAGCCACAGCAGGATGCCCACTGCAACAAACGTAATCACACCGGAAACGCGATGAAGAATGGACGCTATCGCCGTGATGGGGAACCGGATGGTCTGTAGGTCCAGATTAACAGGTCTTTGTTTTTTCACATTTCTTATCATGAATAACGCCCACATGCTGTTCTTATTATTCCCTGGGGACTACGGGTACAGAGGATAACTTTCTGTTACCTGGAGACGTCGGGATTTCCTTCCTCCGGTCTGCTTGCGGGTCAGACAGCGTCCTTTCTATAACTGCGCGTCATGCAAAACACTGCTTCCAGATGCGAAAACGACACGTTACAACGCTGGGTGGCTCGGGATTGCAGGGTGTTCCGGAGACCTGGCGGCAGTATAGGCTGTTCACAAAATCATTACAATTAACCTACATATACTTTGTCTGGTTTTATCCGGAACAGTGATCTGGGTCACGATAACAACATTTATTTAATTTTTAACCATCGTATTTGACAATCATTCAACAAAGTTGTTACAAACATTACCAGGAAAAGCATATAATGCGTAAAAGTTATGGGGTCACTATTTCACCGAAGATTAACTTATGTAACAGTGTGGAAGTATTGACCAATCCATTCGAGACAGTTATTAGTGATAGACAGGTTTAATAATTCGGATTGCTAAGTGCTTGATTCGCCGTTTATTCGTCATCAATGAATTCTTTACCTGCAAGCGCCCAGAGCTCTGTACCCAGGTTTCCTCTCTCCCACAGAGCGGCGAGCCAAATAACAAACGGGTAAAGCCAGGTTGATGTGCGAAGGCAAATTTAAGTTCCGGCAGTCTTATGCAATAAGGCGCTAAGGAGACCTTAAATGGCTGATACAAAAGCAAAACTCACCCTCAATGGGAACACAGCTGTTGAACTGGATGTGCTGAAAGGCACGCTAGGTCAAGATGTTATCGATATCCGTACGCTTGGTTCAAAAGGCGTATTCACCTTTGACCCTGGTTTCACTTCAACAGCATCCTGCGAATCTAAAATTACTTTTATTGATGGTGATGAAGGTATTTTGCTGCATCGTGGCTTCCCGATCGATCAGCTGGCAACCGATTCTAATTACCTGGAAGTTTGCTACATCCTGTTGAATGGTGAAAAACCAACCCAGGAACAGTATGACGAGTTCAAAACGACGGTGACCCGTCATACCATGATCCACGAGCAGATTACCCGTCTGTTCCACGCTTTCCGTCGCGACTCGCATCCGATGGCGGTCATGTGCGGTATTACCGGTGCGCTGGCGGCGTTTTATCATGACTCTCTGGACGTCAATAACCCGCGCCATCGTGAAATCGCCGCGTTCCGCCTGTTGTCGAAAATGCCGACAATGGCAGCAATGTGCTACAAATACTCCATCGGGCAGCCATTTGTTTACCCGCGTAATGACCTCTCCTACGCCGGTAACTTCCTGCACATGATGTTCTCCACACCGTGCGAACCGTATGAAGTCAATCCGATTCTGGAACGCGCGATGGACCGCATTCTGATCCTGCACGCTGACCACGAACAGAACGCCTCTACTTCTACCGTACGTACCGCAGGTTCTTCGGGCGCGAACCCGTTTGCTTGTATCGCGGCAGGTATTGCCTCTCTGTGGGGACCAGCACACGGCGGCGCCAACGAAGCTGCACTGAAAATGCTGGAAGAAATCAGCTCGGTTAAACACATTCCGGAATTTGTTCGTCGTGCGAAAGATAAGAATGACTCTTTCCGTCTGATGGGCTTCGGTCACCGTGTGTACAAAAACTACGACCCGCGCGCCACCGTAATGCGTGAAACCTGCCATGAAGTGCTGAAAGAGCTGGGCACCAAAGATGACCTGCTGGAAGTGGCCATGGAGCTGGAAAACATCGCTCTGAACGACCCGTACTTTATCGAGAAGAAACTGTACCCGAACGTCGATTTCTACTCGGGTATCATCCTGAAAGCGATGGGTATTCCGTCTTCCATGTTCACGGTCATCTTTGCGATGGCACGTACCGTTGGCTGGATTGCTCACTGGAGCGAAATGCACAGCGAAGGAATGAAAATTGCCCGTCCGCGTCAGCTTTACACTGGTTACGAAAAACGCGACTTTAAAAGCGACATCAAGCGTTAACCATTGATTGCCTGACAGTAAATCCTTCTAACCCGTCTTTTCTATGGCGGGTTATTTTTATTTGCCTAAACACAAAAAATTGTAAAGATAAAATCCATTATCGGACCAACATAGATATTGTAAAAAAAATAACACTACTCATTTTATGAGCAATTTAATGATTTTTTATTACCCCTTCCAGACAGCAACATTTTTAACTTCATGAAAATGAGGGAAATCTCTAATAAACCCGCATCCTTTTCATTAAACAATTAATTCACCACATCAATTAATTAGCCTTGTATTTAATACAGTTAACAATGTTTTTAAATAAAACTAAAAACATTTGATATTCAAGTAAGTTATTCTGGTATCGCTATACTTTTTCTATTTCCTCTAAGGACTCCGTTATGTTTAAAGGACAAAAAACACTGGCGGCGCTGGCCGTATCTCTGTTAATTTCAGCCCCTGTTTATGCTGCAAACGAAGGCTCTGGTGAAATTCACTTTAAAGGTGAAGTTATTGAAGCACCTTGTGAAATTAAGCAAGAAGACATTGATAAACAAGTAAATCTTGGTGAGGTGACCAAGAACCGCATCAACCAGGATCATCACAGTGCATTAACGCCTGTCGATATTCATTTAGTTAACTGTGACCTGCCAAGTTCCGATAACGGTTCAGGTACCGCAGTATCAAAAGTCTCGGTAACCTTTGACAGTTCAGCGAAAACAATGGGAGCCTCCCCGATGCTCAGTAACACCAGTGCTGGTGAGGCCACAGGTGTTGGCGTGCGCTTAATGAACAAAGACCAGTCCAACATCACTCTGGGTTCAGAAAGTCCAGATATTGGGCTGGAACCAACAGCCACAGAACAAACTCTGAACTTCTTCGCCTGGATGGAGCAGATTGATAACGGTATTCCCGTGACGGCGGGTGAAGTCACTGCCAACGCGACCTATGTGCTGGATTATAAATAATCACCGCGTCGTCATTGATTAATCTGTACATATGACAGCGTGTGTAGTTATACGTATTACGGCGGCAAGTTAGCCGCCTTTCTTCAAATATTTATCAGGTATGGATGCCGTGAATATTTACCGACTTTCTGTTTTATCCTGCCTGACAATGGCTATCCCCTCTGCATTGGCAGTGGAGTTTAACCTTAACGTCCTTGATAAATCGATGCGCGATAGCGTTGATATTTCTCTGCTCAATGAAAAAGGCGCTATCGTTCCCGGTGATTATTTTGTTAGCGTCGTTGTTAATAATATTCAAATCAGCAGCGGGCAAACTATTCGCTGGCAAAAAGCCAACGACAAAACAATTCCTTGTATCAATGATTCCCTGTTGAGTAAATTTGGCCTTAAAGAAAAAATCCGCCAGACATTGCCGCAGGTTAATCAGTGTTTTGATTTTAGCAGCCTGCCGGAAATCAACTTTACGTTTGATCAGACCAACCAACAACTTAACATCACGATTCCACAAGCCTGGCTGGCATGGCATTCCGACAACTGGGCGCCGCCTGAAACATGGGATGCCGGAGTTTCGGGTATCTTGCTGGACTACAACCTGTTTGCCAGCACTTATCGCCCGCAGGAAGGGAGCAGTAATACCAATCTGAATGCTTACGGTACAACGGGTATTAACGCCGGAGCATGGCGGTTGCGTAGCGATTACCAGCTCAACCAATCCGACAATGGTGATGTGCACGATCGATCCGGGGCTATTTCCCGAACCTATCTGTTTCGCCCGCTACCACAAATAAGCTCCAGATTAACCCTTGGCGAAACCGATCTCAGCTCCAATATTTTTGACGGTTTTTCGTATACCGGTGCAGCCCTGACCAGCGATGACCGAATGCTTCCCTGGGAATTACGCGGATACGCACCGCAAATTAGCGGCGTGGCGCAAACTAACGCCACCGTCACTATAAGTCATACCGGACGCGTCATTTATCAGAAAAAAGTCCCGCCTGGCCCGTTTATCATTGATGACCTGAATCAGTCAGTTCAAGGCACACTGGATGTCAAAGTGACGGAGGAAGATGGTCGAGTTAATAATTTCCAGGTATCCGCAGCATCAACGCCTTTTCTGACCCGCCAGGGGCAGGTACGTTATAAACTTGCAGCGGGTCGTCCGCGTCCTTCTTTGTCTCATCATACTGAAAACGAAACATTTTTAAGTAATGAAGTTTCCTGGGGGATGCTCTCCAATACTTCACTGTATGGCGGGTTGATTCTCGCCGGGGACGATTATCATTCTGGCGCGCTGGGTATCGGACAAAATATGCTGTGGCTGGGGGCGCTCTCCTTCGACGTCACCTGGGCTAAAAGTCGTTTTGATAATCAACCGGACGAGAAAGGTTACAGTTATCGCTTCAACTACAGTAAACGGATAGATGCCACCGACAGTCTTCTTTCGATAGCGGCGTATCGTTTCTCCGATCGCCATTTCCATAGCTACGCCAATTATATCGATCATAAATACAATGACGCTGATGCTCAGGATGAAAAAAAGACAATCAGCCTTTCCGCCGGGCAACCCATTACACCGCTGAATCTCAACCTGTACGTCAACGTGTTGCGTCAAACCTGGTGGAATGCGGAGTCCTCCACCACCGCCAATATTACCGCTGGCTTCAACGTTGATATCGGTGACTGGAAAGATATTTCCGTCTCAACCTCATTTAACACCACACATTACGAAGACAAAGCTCGTGATAACCAGATTTACCTGTCCATTTCATTGCCTATTGGTAACGGTGGCCGCATTGGTTATGACATGCAGGACAGTAAAAATAGCACCTCGCACCGCATGTCGTGGAACGATACCCTGGATGACCGTAACAGTTGGGGAATATCGACCGGGCTGCAATCTGACCGACCGGACAATGGCGCACAGGTTAGCGGCAATTATCAGCATCTTAGTTCTGCGGGCGAGTGGGATCTGTCTGGCACGTACGCCGCTAATGATTACAGCTCTGCCAGCACCAGCTGGAGTGGCTCCTTTACTGCTACACGCTTTGGCGCGGCGTTTCATCGCCGTAGCTCCACCAACGAACCTCGTCTGATGGTTAGTACAGACGGTGTAGCCGACATTCCGATTCAGGGTAATCTCGACTACACCAACCGTTTTGGCATTGCGGTCGTACCGTTTGTCTCCAGTTACCAACCTCGACGGTCGTGGTCAATATGAACGACTTGCCCGACGGCGTCACGGTATCCGAAAACGTGGTCAAAGAAACCTGGACGGAAGGCGCGATCGGCTATAAAGCGCTGGCTTCACGTTCTGGAAAAGATGTCAACGTCATCATCCGCAACTCCAGCGGTCATTTCCCGCCACTCGGCGCCGATATCCGGCAAGAAGGAAGCGGAATCAGCGTCGGAATGGTGGGGGAAGATGGCCACGCCTGGTTAAGTGGTGTGGGTGAAAGTCAGCGATTCACAATACTTTGGGGTGATAAACAGCGTTGTTTAATTCAGCTTCCTCAGCACCTGGAAGATATGAGTAAACGTCTGATTCTCCCCTGTCATTAATTAAGGAAAAGACAATGACAATTTTTAAAGGAATGCCCCTTATTCTGCTGATCATGAGCTTATGCAGCAATGCCGCCTTACAGCCCGATCGCACTCGTATCGTGTTTAACGCCAATGATAAAGCGACCAGCCTGCGGATAGAAAATCGCAGCGATAAACTTCCCTATCTCGCATACTCATGGATAGAAAATGACAAAGGGGATAAAAGCGATGATTTCCTCGTAGCCTTGCCGCCAATCCAACGTCTGGAAGCGAAAGCGACATCGCAGGCGCGTATTGTCAAGCAATCTTCCACTAGCCAATTACCGACCGATCGTGAGTCGCTGTTTTACTATAATCTGCGCGAGATCCCCCCAGCCCCGGAAAAAGCAACCGGTCATGCCATTCTTCAGGTTGCTATCCAGAGCCGTATAAAGTTGTTCTGGCGGCCCGCCGGATTACGCAAAAAATCGGGCGAGCATGTGGAATTACAGTTACAGGTCAGCCAGCAGAATAATCAGCTTACCCTGAAAAACCCGACCCCTTATTACCTGACCATCGCCTATCTTGGCCGCGATAAAAAAGGCATTCTGCCCGGCTTTAAAAGTACGCTCATAGCGCCTTTTGCTTCGGCAATCGCCAGTACGGGTAACTATAACGGCAACCAGTTTTATCTTGGCTATATGGATGACTATGGCGCGTTACGTATGACGACGCTCAACTGCCAGGGGCAATGCAAAATGCAGCGCGTGGTGGAGGATAAACAATGAGTATAAACAAAGGACTGTTACTCATTGCCTGCTTGTTATTTCTGCCCTTAAAAAACGCGTTGGCGCTGGACTGTTATTTTGGCGCCTCAGGCGGCCAAGTGGAAAAATCAGAAACGATTATGCCATTCGCCGTCCCGGCTAACGCCAAACCGGGAGATAAAATCTGGGAATCCGATGATATTAAAATCCCCGTCTATTGTGATAACAATACCAACGGTAATTTCGAAAGTGAGCATGTATACGCGTGGGTAAACCCCTACCCCGGCATGCAGGATCGTTACTATCAGCTCGGTGTAACCTATAACGGCGCTGATTATGACGCCAGCCTCGGAAAAAGCCGTATCGATACTAACCAATGTATCGACAGTAAAAAAATTGACATGTATACGCCAGAGCAAATAATCGCAATGGGATGGCAAAATAAAATTTGCTCTGGTGATCCTGCAAATATCCGTAAATCGCGAACATTTATGGCGCGTATGCGACTGTACGTCAAACTACGCGAAATGCCGCCACACGATTATCAAAGCACCCTTAGCGATTACACTGTCGTACAATTTGATGGCGCTGGCAGCGTCAATGAAGATCCCTCGGCTAAAAACCTGAAATATCACATCTATGGGCTGGAAAATATTCGCGTTCTTGACTGCAGTGTCGACTTCGCCATTACCCCCGATAATCAGGTCATCGATTTTGGTAAATTTAACGTGCTGGATATTCGCCGTCACAATATGACAAAAACGTTCTCTATCAAAACGACCAAAACCCAAAACACTGAGTGCACTGATGGCTTCAAAGTCAGTTCTTCGTTTTATACCGAAGAAACACTGGTGGAAGGCGATCAGGCGCTGCTCGTGGGTAATGGGCTACGACTGCGTGTGCTGGATGAAAACTCTTCACCTTATACATTCAATAAATATTCTGAATACGCCGACTTTACCAGCGACATGCTGGTCTATGAAAAAACCTATACGGCAGAGCTGTCATCCATAAGCGGCACACCCATTGATCCCGGCCCCTTTGATACCGTGGTGCTGTTCAAAATTAACTACAACTAATTCTATTCAGGTGAATGGCGCTTTGTGCGTCTTACCGTAGCCATATTTTTATCGAAGTTCTGGCCTTCTGGTCAGAACTTTTTTTACCAGCATAGTGAACCCTACCCTGCCACCCTCGTGCGGGAGTTTCTGATTAAAGTTATCTCCTTTTGCGCTCTGGTTGCCCATAACCACTGTGCCTGACAGATGCATTTCATCATCAACTTTAGCTTTATTCGTGTGACGTTCACCCTTAGCAGACGTTGTAACTGCTATCTATATTCAATTCTATTATTTAAAAAACCATTGGCTAACCATAGAAATAAAATAGCGTAAAAGCCTATGGGTAAAATACCCCCGAAAAAATCACGGGGGTCATACTCAATCAAAGGGTATTACATTTATTGTTCAAACCAGCAGTAAAGATATTGCCGGAATATAGGTAATGACCAACAGAAGTAAAATAAGACTGATCAGTAATGGCACCGCTTCTCGCATAAATTGTCCGACTGAAACCTGTACGGTATTACATACCAGCAGCATCACCGTTCCGACAGGTGGTGATAACGTTCCTAACGATAAGTTGAGGATCATAATGATGCCAAAATGCACCGGATCAATGCCAAAATGAGCCACCACGGGTTTAAGTAATGGGACTAATATCAGCAGGATGGCACTACCTTCAAGGAACATGCCAAGCACCAGCAGCAATAGATTGATAATCAATAAAAAGACATATTTATTATCGGTCAGAGAAGTTACAAACTCCGCAACCGTGATACCTGCCCGCTCAAGGGAAAATATCCAGCCCAGCGCCGCACTCGCCATAATGATTAACATGACCGATGCCGTGGAACGCGCCGTCTCAGAGAGTGCAGTAAATACATGGCTGATTTTCAGTTCGCGATAAATGACAAAACCAATAAACATCACCAATAATACTGCTACAGCTCCGGCTTCTGTTGGCGTGAAGATATTTGCCCGAATGCCGCCGATAACCGCAACGATTAAAAACAGTGCAGGCCAGGCCTGCACCAGCGCCACTGACACTTCTTTCGGTTTTGGCCAGTGTTCGCTGGAAGGTTTTAATCCGCGACGAATAGCCACCAGCCATACGGTGACAATCAACATAGCGGAACACAGCAGACCGGGCAGGATCCCGGCCATAAACATGGAACCGATGGAGACATCCGCCACCAGTCCGTAAAGGATCAGTGCAATACCCGGTGGGATAATAGGCGTGATCAGCGAGCCGCTGGCAGTTATCGCAGCGGCAAAACCACGGGAATAACCTTTCTGTTCCATTTCCGGCACCATCATGCGCGACAACATCGCAGCATCCGCCAGGTTAGAAGCACTGACGCCGCCCATCATGGTACTGACCAGAATGTTAGCCCCGCCCAGGCCACCGCGCATTCTACCAACCAACACGTTGGCAATTTGCAAAATACGCGCGGCAATACCGGTATAGCTCATTAGCGTACCTAATAAGATAAAAAACGGAATAGCTAACAGCGAAGGAGTTTGCGTCGTGGCAATCAAACGCTGAATTGCCACCATTAACGGCACGTTTGAATAGCAAAGGAAGTAGGTCAGAATGCCGCAAAACATCGCCAGCCATACCGGCATATTGATAAATAAACAGATGAACATAAGCGGAATGATCATCAGCCAGTTATCCAGCCAGCTTCCCGCCAGTAATTCACTCAATGCTGTCATTATTCACCTTCCTTGCGTGGCGTTTTCTTGATCAGATGTAAGGCAGTAAAACAGGCGACACCGATAGCGCCAACCGTGACGGCAATATCGATCCAAAACCAGGATATTTTTAATATTTGCGTGGTTTTAAAGGCTGTCCCGGCAGCTAATTTCCATGCTGACCAGGCCATGACCGCCAGCAAAATAATAGACATCAGAGAGACTAAAAACGCTAATATACGTTGCCCGCGTGAAGTAAGTGCATCGGCTAAAAATGGAATCGATAAATGGGTATTATCTCGTTCAGCAACAACCGCACCAAACATGACTACCCAAACCATTAATAAACCGGAAACTTCCTCTGTCCACTGCAATGGCATATTAAAACAGTAACGCATTATTACCGCAGCAATGGTCATTATTACCAATAAAAAGAGTGTTAATACCGCAGAAACTTCAATCACTTTCCCGAAAAGACGCATAAACACCTCTGCTCTTAACGGTCGGTGCCGAAACACCGACCTGTCCTTGTGCCATGAAGTTATTTCAGCTGTTGCTGAATAGTGTCATATAACCCCGGGGTCCATTCCGGGAATTGTTGATAGACTTTTAAGGCTTTTTCTTTGAAAGGGGCGACGTCAGGATAGATGATTTCCACGCCCTGCTCCTGCATGGTTTTCAACATTGCCGCATCCTGCTCAGTGGTAATTTTCTGGCTATATAAACCAGCTTCATACGCTGTCTGGTGAATAATATCTAACTGCGCAGGTGTCAGGGTACTGAAAAACGCTTCGCCACCCAACCATAATGATGTATTGGTCAGATAGTTCACCATTGACAGATATTTCGCTTGCTCATGCAGTTTTTGCCCATAGAGAACAGAAACCGGGTTTTCCACACCATCGATCATCCCCTGAGTCAGCGCCGGATAAACGTCGCCCAGCGGCATTGGCGTTGGGGTTGCGCCCATTGCTTCAATGGCTTTAATCTGCATGACGTTATTCGGCACGCGGATCTTCATCCCTTTCAGGTCTTCTGGTGTACGAATTGGTTTTTTAGCAATGATCTGTCGGGTGCCGTACAGATAGTTGCTCATGACAATATGCACGCCTTTTTCCCGCAGTTTCTGTTCTTTTTGTTTAAACCAGTCACTGGCATAAATCGCAAACAGTTTCTGCGGATCTTCAGTTAAATAAGGCCCAAATAATATTCCCAGGTCTGCATCATAGTCAGTTAAAAAACCAACATCACTAATGGTGATAATATTCATCCCCATCAACGCTTGCTCTGTAATATCTTGTTTAGAACCTAATTGTGAACTTGGATAAAGTTCGAAAACAATATCTCCATTGCTTTTTTTCTTCACAAGTTCTGCCCAGTGCTTCACTACTGTATCCGCTGGCTCGCCGGGGTTACTTTCATAGGCGATTTTGATAGTGACCGGTGCGGCATTCAGCATCGGACTTAATAAAGCGAAAAGAAATAAAAAGGGTGTCAGTAATTTTTTCATTATTATTACCTGTAAGAGCTTTATCGATTAACGGGGATCTGCCCGACAGACTGCACTTTTGCTGTAATCAAATGCTTTATACGTTAAAACAAACTCCTGGTGTTCCAGTCGTTCTGCGGCACAATATTGACCGTTGGCGACATGTTCAATCACCTGCATAATATCGTCTGCAATATCGTCGAGCGTTGCGCCTTCGCTAATTACACGACCGGCATTAACGTCCATATCGTCAGATAAATGCTCCCATGTCTGCGGGTTATTACACACTTTAATAATGGGTGCGATCACTGAACCAATAACTGAACCGCGACCTGTGGTAAATAACACCATATGACAGCCAGAGGCGATAAGTTCCAGCGCTTCTGATGAGTCATTAATATTCGGATAACCAAAACGTGGCTCACCATCAGGCACCACGTCCATCAACCAAAGCCCAGGAAAGGGCGTTTGTTGCGTCGGTAAAATAACGCCAGCAATCAGCGCATCGCCCGACTTGGTATAAGCCCCAAGGGATTTTTCTTCCTGCGTGGTTAAGCCGCCTTGAGCATTACCGTTAGAAAAACTCCCCAGCCCCATCAAACTGTAATAACGCTCTGCTTTTGTCATTGCCGCTTCGATGGCATCACGTGCCTGCGGACTACCCGCTCGCGACATCATATGTTGCTCACAACCAAGCAACTCACCGCTTTCTTCAAAAATGCAGGTAGCCCCTTTCTCCAGCAACTGGTCAAAGGCACGCCCTACTGCCGGATTGCCCGTGATACCACTGGTGCCATCGGAACCACCGCAGATAGTACCAACCACCAGGTCGCTCCAGTTCAGGATACAACGCGGTGTATCTGCAAGCTGTTCCAGCATTTCAGCGACCAACTGCTTACCCAGCGTAATGGTGTTGGTCGTGCCTTTATTTTCCTGAATGACCAGCGTATGGCACGGTCGCCCACTTTCTCGTACTTCTTGCTCCAGCCGACGGCGATCGAAATTCTCGCACCCCAGCGAAATAATCAGTACACCACCTACGTTGCTATGAGTCGCCAGATTTTTCACCAGCCGATAGCCGTAATCGCTGGGATAACAACCTGAAAAACCAAAATACTGCACATCGTGACAAGGAAATCCCTCGGCAATCTTTTTAGCAACATGGCTGGCACACTCCACCATAAAGATTACCTGCACAGTATTACGAATACCCGGTCGGCCATTTTGCCGTACATAACCTTCCATTATGCTTTTTCCTCTGGCTGATAGCCGGCATCATCATGGTGAAAAATGGCGATGGCATTGCTGGCAAGATTATGGGAATGCACATGTTCACCCATGGCAATATCGCGAGTGGCATGTCCGATAATGGCGCCGTATTTCAGAATCGAATCACCATTGTTCAGCGCTTCGCAGGCCAGTTTGTGACCCAGGGTAACGGAACTACAGGCCACCATTTCCCCCCCATCCCACCAGACAACATCGCCACTGGCGATGTCATTCAGCGCGACCACGCAGTTATCTCTGGCATGAAGCTTTAACGCACGTTTGCGCATAATTCCTCCGTACATCAGAAGCCGATCAATGCGCCGCCATCGACCACCAGCACCTGACCACTGACAAATGCCGCTGCGTCTGAAGCCAGGTAAACCGCTGCCCAACCGATATCTTCCGGCTTACCGAATTTTTTCATCGGTGTACGACCAAGGATTTTGTTACGGCGTTCGTCATCACCCTCAATGGCCTTACGCAGCATCGGCGTATCAATCCAGCCAGGCGCAATACCATTGACGCGAATCCCGTGTCCGGCAAGCTCCGTGGTCATACCGCGAATCATGCCGAGATAGGCTGACTTCGCAGCGCTGTAGCCAGTAACCAGAGGCTGCCCAAGAAATGAGGTCATAGAGGCGGTAAACAGCACACAACCTTGACCGCGTTGTTTCATATGCGGCACAAGGGCTTTGGTTAACGCAAATGCACCGACCACGTGAACGTCGAGCACTGACTCAAAATCACTGACGCTCATCTCTTCAATCGGTTTTTTGCAGTGATTGCCTGCGTTATTGACCAGGATATCGATAGCCCCGTGTTCGCTAATAAGCGCATCAACTTTTTCCTGCGCGGCTGCGGTATCCCCGACATCCATTTGTATCCAACTGGCCTGCGACCCCAATGTTCCGGCGGTAGCTTGTGCCAGCTCGCCGTTCAGGTCAGCAATAATGACCTTCGCCCCGCTGACTATCATGCATTTGGCCATTGCCAGCCCCAGTCCACTGGCCGCCCCTGTAATCAGCGCGGTTTTGTTATGTAAAGAAAAAGCATTCATGGTGTCACTCCTTAAAGGTCAATGAGGATTTTGGTATACGCGCCGGGATCACTTGCCCAGTCACTAAAAGCGTGATCAGCCTGTTCCAGCGGATAGTGAGCGCTCACCAGATTGCTGACCGGATAACGCCCGGACTCCATCAATGCCAGCACGGCACGAAAATCCGCCACGGTGGCATTGCGCGAACCACGGATATCCAGTTCTTTCATCAGGAACTGCGCACTCTGATAACTCACTGGTTGTTTGGCGTAACCGACATAAACCACACGACCGCTAAACGCCACCAACCCTGTAGCCTGTTCAATGGTTTGTTGATTACCCACCGCTTCAATCACCACTTCCGGGCCGCGACCGTCATTTAACAGCGCCAGTTCTGCCGCCACGTCACATTGCTGCGAATTAAGAAAACGTTGCGCACCGCACTCTTGGGCAATGTTCTGCTTGCGATCATCAATATCGATAGCAATTACGCGCGCGCCCATGGCGGATGCCGCGGCGATAGCGCCAAGGCCAATTACCCCACAACCGATAACTGCGACCCATTCACCGACATTAATTTGCGCACGTCTGGCTGCATGTAGTCCCACCGCCAGCGGTTCTACCAGCGCTAACTCATCAACACTTAAGGCATTACAAACAATGACCTTATGTGCAGGCATCGTCAGTTGTTGCGCCATCCCACCCTGACGCTGTACACCGAGAGTCTGGTTGTTCTTACAGGCGTTAGGACGACCGCTCAGACAGGAGCTGCACACGCCACACTCAGTGCAAGGCAGAACGACCACCCGGTCACCAGGCTTAATCGCCCCCGCCATATCGCCAGTTGCCAGCACCGTGCCGCCAATTTCATGCCCCGGAATACAGGGATAATTAACCAGCGGATTCAGCCCCCGCCAGGTATTGAGGTCAGAGCCACACAGCCCGACACGCTCAACATTGATAAGCACTTCTCCTTTCCCGCAGACAGGTTCGGGGATATCAACAAATCGCGCCTGACTTCCCTGCTCTATTGTTAATGCCTTCATTCGTTGCTCTCCTTACATTACGCCGAAGGTTTTAAAGGCCTGTACCGTGCTCATGCCATCACTGATGGCTTTGCGCACTTCACTTTCAGTTGCCACTTTTTCCAGAGCCTGGGTAATAACTTCTTTCTCAACGACCTGGGGAATAATCAGTAATCCGTCACGATCGCCAAACACGATATCGCCCGGATTCACCCGCACACCGTGAAATTCGATGGGTACGCCGAAATCGATGACCTTGCCGCGCGGACCTTGATCCTGTGCGTAAGTGCCATGACAAAAGGTGGGAAATTTAAGTTCAAGAATTTCAGCAGAGTCACGGGCGTAACCATCGAGTACCGCACCTGCTGCTTTCAGATGCATGGCTCGGGTAGACATCAACCCGCCCCACAACGCATAGCGCAGAGAGCTGCCCGTAGTGATGTAAACATCGTTCTCTTTGAGGGCATCCAGCGCTTCAAACATGATGCCAAACGGTTTTTCGCCAATCGCCGTCTTACCCGACGTCGATTTGGTTTCGTAAACGTCCGACTCCAGCACCGGCATTGCCCGGCCTGCCACCACCATATTCACATCCAGCGGCTTGATTGCCGGAGAAACAAACTGGTGCATATAGCCCAGCGTGTCGAGAATATCGCCAACCACGGCGGTAAATAGCCGGGTTTTCATCAACGCAAAAAGTTCGTTATCACTCTTCCACATCACATTCACCTGTAAGCCTGTTTAACAGGTTTACAGAGTAAGAAGAAAAAGCGCACAATACTGCGAAGGGCGTCACGAAAAAATTGTGTATTTGCTATTTCTGCGTCACGCTTTGACGCAATATGTCTTTGATTCGCACTGCATGGCGGGCGCACAGGCGCAGTAGTCTATTGATAATCAAGGGTTCTGGAGGAAAATATGAAGGATACAGTCCCGGTATTCTGGATTTTACCGACCAGGAAAAAGTACAACAGGAGTAAAAATGAGTGAGAGTGCGTTATTGACCAGCGTAACGTTATCGTCACAGGTCAAAAATCATATTCTTAATCTGATCGCCGAACAAAAATTGACACCGGGGATGCCAGTTCCCAGTGAAGTTCAGTTGATTCAGAAATTGGGTGTCAGTCGGGGTATTGTGCGTGAGGCCTATCGTTCACTTGCAGCCTTGGGGATTCTGGAAACGCACAGCGGTAAAGTGCCACGAATCAAAAAATTTGATGATGAAGTGCTGCGCGTAGTATTTGGATTTGCCCTGGCGACCGAACAAGTGACAACAGAGCAAATTCTTCAAGTACGCCGCTGGCTGGAGTTGGGCGTTGTGGAAGCGGCTGCCCGTAATGGCGAAGAGGAAGATTTTGCTAACCTACGGGCTGAAATGGCAAAAATCCGCGAACAGTTTGATGATGTTGAAAGCTTTATCACCCATGATATCCGCTTCCATCAGTTACTCGCCGTTGCCTCAAAAAATCCGCTTTTTATGATGTTATTGCAGGCATTACATCAGCAGTTGCGGCAATCCATCCAGGAGGGGTTAAACGCCCAAAGCGATCAAAAAGAGTATGGCAATCACATCATCACACTACACCAGAAAATCTGCGACGCGGTGTGTGCCAGAGATGTCGAAACGGCGACTCAGGCCATGAAATCACACTTCGACAGCCCGGTCAGTGCACTGATCAATAATTCCTCGCCATAAGACTTATTTCAGTTCAATCGTTTACTCTTCCCTCTTTTACAAACGAGAGGGAGACAACGGTACTTAATACGCCCTTTAGCCAAAATCTGCCTTTTTCTTGATTACCGCTATTTTTTCGTTAAGGCGCATTCTTTATGCTGTATCGATACACCAAAGGTAAGTTAAACAGGGAGTGACGGATGCCAGTGCTACAGTGGGGAATGTTATGTGTTCTGTCACTTCTCCTTTCTATTGGCTTCCTCGCTTTACATCTCCCGGCGGCACTCCTGCTTGGACCAATGATCGCCGGGATCATCTTCAGTATGCGCGGGGTTACCCTGCAACTCCCCCGCTCCGCTTTTCTCGCTGCGCAGGCCATTCTTGGCTGCATGATTGCGCAAAACCTGACCGGTTCGATCCTGACCACGCTGGCGGTTAACTGGCCGATTGTGTTAGCTATTTTACTGGTGACGTTGCTTTCCAGCGCTATCGTGGGATGGTTACTGGTGCGCTATAGCTCACTGCCCGGAAATACGGGTGCCTGGGGCTCCTCGCCTGGTGGTGCAGCGGCAATGGTCGCGATGGCGCAGGATTACGGCGCAGATATCCGCCTGGTGGCGTTTATGCAGTATCTGCGGGTACTGTTCGTCGCGGGGGCCGCTGTTCTGGTTACCCGAATGATGCTGGGCGATAACGCTGAAGCGGTTAACCAGCAGATGGTATGGTTTCCGCCAGTGAGCATTAATCTCCTGCTTACGATTTTGCTCGCGGTCGTTGCCGGTACGGCGGGATGCCTGCTACGTCTTCCTTCCGGAACGATGCTTATCCCGATGCTGGCAGGTGCGGTGCTCCAGTCTGGCGAGTTCATCACGATTGAGTTACCGGAATGGCTTCTGGCGATAGCTTATATGGCGATTGGCTGGCGAATTGGTCTGGGCTTCGATAAACAAATTTTGCTGCGGGCATTGCGTCCGCTGCCGCAAATCCTGCTGTCGATTTTTGCTCTGCTGGCTATTTGTGCGGGTATGGCGTGGGGGCTGACCCGGTTTATGCATATTGATTTTATGACCGCCTACCTCGCCACCAGCCCCGGTGGACTAGATACAGTGGCGGTCATCGCCGCAGGGAGCAATGCTGATATGGCGCTTATTATGGCGATGCAAACCCTGCGCCTGTTCAGTATTTTGCTGACGGGGCCAGCCATTGCGCGGTTTATTTCAACCTATGCGCCGAAGCGAACGGCCTAGTGCTGGCAACCAGGACACCAGTAAAACGGGCGCGATGACAGCGTGGTTTTCTCAATGGTGCCGCCACAGCGTTCGCACTTCTCGCCATCACGATGAAACACCTTAAAGCGAAACAACGCGCCGTGATGTTTATTTTCATCCACCTGCCCCCGCGTAGCGTAAGAAAGTCGCGGAATATCCAGTAACGCGTGTGCGAGTGCATCCAGTTGCGCCGCGTTGAGATCTTTCGCTTTATGATTTCCGGTCAACCCAACCTGCCAGAGGATCTCCACGCGCAGATAATTGCCAAGCCCTGCCAGAAACGCCTGGTCGAGCAGTAACCCGGCAAACTGACGGTTACGAAAGCGCGGCGACAATAACCGTTCTTTCACCACATCTGGCGTCAGATTCGGATCCAGCACATCGGGGCCAACGCGTTGTAAGAACGGATGCGTAGTCAGTTGTTCCGGCGTTAACATTTCAATATCAGAGGCGCTATAAAGCAGAATGGTTTTGTCGGCTGTTTGCAACTTTACCCGCAACACCCGCGTGGTCTGCGGCTCTTCGCCAGTATCAACCACGCGCCAGACACCATAGAGTTGGTTATGGCTATAGAGCGTTAAGCCATCCGAAAAATGGGTCAGCAACGCTTTTCCGCGCGTTTCCACATAAGTGACATGCTGACCAATAAGTTGTGATTGATAAGGTTTTAACTGCGGGAAGGCAAACCAGACATCGGTCAGTGGTTTGCCTTTGATCGCCGCCTCCAGGTTATCCGCTGCACGGCGGATCTCCGGGCCTTCAGGCATGGTGATATCCTTTTTTCATTCTTTGTTCAGAGGGATTATGCTGCGACAACAATCCCCTTTTCGGCAAATGCAGATCGTAGCCGGCGGGCGAACGCCAGTGCGTGCTCGCCGTCGCCATGCAGGCAGACCGTTTGCGCCGCGACCGTTGCCCATTCGCCGGTGATACTTTTGACTCTGCCGTGTTGCACCATCTCCAGCGTTTGCGCCAGCGCCTGTTCTTCGTTTTCAATCAACGCGCCTGGCTGGCTTCGCGGCACCAGCGAACCGTCGGCCTGATAGCCGCGATCGGCAAACACTTCCTCGCGCGTTACCAGACCATATCGTTCGCCTGCACGGATCAGCTCGCTTCCTGCCAGCCCGACGAGAATCAATGCCGGATCGCAGGCGTAAACGGCTCTGGCGATGGCGTCTGCCAGTTGTGCGTCTTTCGCTGCCTGGTTGTATAACATGCCGTGCGGTTTGACATGACACATTACGCCGCCTTGCGCACGGGTAATCGCTGCCAGCGCGCCAATTTGATACAGCGTCTGGGCGAAAACGGTTTCTGGCGGCAGCTGCATGGCGCTGCGACCAAAATTTTCCCTGTCGGGAAAACTCGGGTGAGCGCCAATCGCGACACCATTTTTTATTGCTTCACGCACGCAAGCCTGCATGGTTTGCGCATCGCCTGCATGAAATCCACAGGCAATATTGGCCGACGAAACCAGCGTTAAAAGTTCCGCATCGCTGGAACTCCCTTCGCCCAGATCGGCGTTCAGGTCAATTTTCATTGTGCAGCCGCCACGCTAATTGTTCGAAATAACGTTGCTGATCTTGCCGCGCTTTCAGTGCCTCTTCCAGTGAACACTGGACAAAATGAATCGGCTGACCGAGCGGAATTTGCGCAAGATGGTACATATCAGCCTCAATGATGCAGGCAATGCGCGGATAACCGCCGGTAGTTTGCGCGTCGTTCATCAACACAATGGGCTGCCCGTTATGCGGCACCTGCACCACGCCAGGCAACAAACCGTGAGATAACAGTTCGCGATCGGTGGTGCGTTTTAAGATTTGCCCCTGTAAGCGATAGCCCATCCGGTTACTTTGCGAGCTAAGCTGCCAGGGCGAACGCCAGAATGCATCCTGCGAGGCGCGATCGAACTCATGATATTCCGGCCCCGGTAAGGCGCGAATCCGGTTACCCCACAGCAACTGTTTAACGCCCTGCGCTTCCATAAAATCACGCTTCGCTTTGCCAATCGGGAGTCGGTCACCATCCTTCAGTAAACGCCCTTCCAGCCCGCCAATCCCCACTTTGAGATCGGTGCTGCATGACCCCATCACTGGTGGCACATCAATACCGCCCGCCACCGCCAGATAGCTACGTACACCATGTTGTGGACGTTTAAGCATTAAACGCTGGCCTGCTTTCATCGGCAAGCGCCAGCCAGTCCAGACAGCATTATCATCCAGCCGCGCCTCGCAACCTGCGCCAGTCAGGGCAAACCAACCATCGCTTTCAAACTCAACCGTTAACTGACCGAGCGTGATCTCCAGCGCGGGCGCGTTGGCATCATTACCCACCAGCAGGTTAGCAATGCGTAGCGCAGGCATATCCAGTGCGCCGCAGTGGCTGATACCCGACTGGCGAAAACCGTGGCGGCCGCCATCCTGCACGGTGGTGTACATCCCCGCACGAATAATCTTCAGCATACTCCCTCCTTCTGCGGCACAAAGCGCACGCTGTCTCCCGGACGCAATAAGATAGGTTCGTCACGCGTCGGGTCAAACAGACTGAGCGAAGTATGACCTATCAACTGCCAGCCGCCCGGCGTTGCCAGTGGATAAACACCGGTCTGCGGCCCGCCAATCCCGACAGAACCTGCCGGAACGAGCAAGCGCGGTTCAGCGCGCCGTGGCGTGTGTAGTTGTTCCGGCAAACTCCCGAGATACGGGAAGCCTGGTTGAAAACCTAAAAACCAGACCACGTATTCCACGGAGGAGTGCAATTCAACAACCTGTTTTTCGCTCAGCCCACAATGCGCCGCAACCACCGCCAGATCCGGCCCGCCTGCGCCACCGTAAACCACCGGGATTTCGATAAAGCGTGATTCCGGTTCCAGCGCCTCGCTCTCTTCCCACCAACGTTGCAAACGCTCTATGGCGTCCAGCGCCAGCGATTCAGGGTTCCGCAAAATCACCGTGATATTGTTCATGCCGGGAATAGCTTCAACGACATTCGGCATATCCACCAGACGCTGGGCCAGCCGCCAGATCCGTTTCTGGCTGGCCAGCGTCACCGGCGGTTCCAGTTCCAGCACTACCGCCGTTTCACCTATCAGATAACAACGCGCTCGTTGCACTTTCGATCCCTCTGACTATTCGTTATGCAGGATTAGGAATATCAATAAAGGTCACATCAAGATCGGTATTTTCATTCAACCACTCGCTCAACGCGCGGATACCGCCGCGTTCGGTAGCGTGATGACCCGCAGCATAAAAATGCAATCCCTGCTCGCGGGCTGAATGAATGGTCTGTTCAGAAACTTCGCCAGTAATAAAAGCATCCACGCCAAAACGCGCGGCACTATCAATAAAACTTTGCCCGCCACCGGTGCACCAGGCGACGCGCTGTACTACCTCCGGGCCGTTGTCGCCACACCACAACGGCTTGCGTCCCAAACGCGCTTCAATCCATGAGGCCAGTTCCAGCCCCGGTACCGGCATGGTCAGTTCGCCCCACGGCACCAACGGCTCAATTTCGCCCATGACCGTGATCCCCAGTAACGACGCCAGTTGCGCGTTATTGCCCAGCTCAGGATGTGCGTCAAGTGGCAGATGCCAGCCATACAGGTTGATATCATTCGCCAACAATGTTTTTAAGCGGTTACGCTTCATACCGCGAATTACTGGCGATTCCCCTTTCCAGAAATAACCATGATGCACAATGACCGCATCAGCGCCCAGGCGTACCGCTTCATCGAGTAGCGCCTGGCTGGCGGTGACACCGGTAACAATTTTTTGCACCGTCTCTTTGCCTTCCACCTGCAAACCATTCGGCGCATAATCACTTATCGCCGCGCTGTTCAATTTCTCGTTAATCAGTTGTTCCAGTTCGGTGTTTTTCATCATTGCGCCTTCCATATTCTGATAGCTACTCCGTTAACATAGCGTTCCCTCGCCTGTTCGTCGATAGCCAATCTTTCGACATATTAAGAAACAAACCCATCGCCAAAAGGCGCAAATTGTTTATCTCATAAATGCATAGTTCATGTATATTTATGCAATCAGACAGCATATTGCATAAATAATCAGATCTGTATCAGAGTTTTAACTTTAAGGAAACACACGCACGCCGCGCAACTATTACGTGGTGTCGCATCCAACCGCGGAATTACTATGAATAAACACGCATCACAGCCGCGCGCTATCTACTACGTTGTCGCGCTACAAATCTGGGAATATTTTAGCTTTTACGGCATGCGTGCCTTGCTGATTCTCTATCTCACCAATCAACTGAAATACAACGACACCCACGCTTACGCGTTATTTAGCGCCTATTGTTCGTTGGTGTATGTCACGCCGATCCTCGGCGGTTTTCTGGCGGATAAAGTGCTCGGCAACCGCATGGCGGTAATGCTGGGAGCGTTGTTGATGGCTGTCGGGCATGTGGTGCTGGGCGCCAGCGAAATCCACCCGTCATTCCTCTATCTGTCGCTGGCGATTATCGTTTGTGGCTATGGTCTGTTTAAATCCAACGTCAGTTGCCTGCTTGGTGAACTGTATGAACCGACCGATCCACGTCGCGATGGCGGTTTCTCGCTGATGTATGCGGCGGGTAACGTGGGATCGATTATTGCCCCTATCGCCTGTGGTTACGCCCAGGAAGAGTACAGCTGGGCGATGGGCTTTGGCCTGGCGGCGGTTGGCATGATCGCGGGTCTGGTCATTTTCTTATGCGGCAATCGTCATTTCACACATACCCGCGGCGTTAACAAAAAGGTGCTGCGTGCGACAAACTTTCTCCTGCCGAACTGGGGATGGCTGCTGGTTCTGCTGGTCGCAACGCCTGCGCTGATTACTGTACTGTTCTGGAAAGAGTGGTCGGTATACGCCTTAATTGTCGCCACTATTATTGGCTTGGGTGTATTGGCGAAAATTTATCGCAAAGCAGAAAACCAGAAACAACGTAAGGAGCTGGGGCTGATTGTGACGCTCACCTTCTTCAGCATGTTGTTCTGGGCCTTCGCACAACAGGGCGGCAGCTCGATTAGCCTTTATATCGACCGCTTCGTTAATCGCGATATTTTCGGTTATAGCGTTCCGACCGCCATGTTCCAGTCGATTAATGCTTTTGCAGTTATGCTGTGCGGTGTGTTCCTGGCGTGGGTGGTTAAAGAAAGCGTCGCGGGTAATCGTACCGTGCGCATCTGGGGAAAATTTGCTCTTGGCCTCGGCCTGATGAGCGCCGGGTTCTGTATTCTGAGCTTAAGCGCCCGCTGGTCTGCAATGTATGGCCACTCTTCCCTGCCGCTGATGGTGCTTGGTCTGGCAGTGATGGGGTTTGCCGAACTGTTTATCGATCCGGTTGCTATGTCGCAAATTACGCGTATTGAAATCCCCGGCGTGACCGGCGTATTAACCGGCATTTACATGCTGCTTTCCGGTGCGATTGCTAACTATCTGGCGGGCGTCATTGCCGATCAAACATCGCAAGCTTCGTTTGATGCTTCCGGGGCGCTCAATTACTCCATCAATGCATATATAGAAGTGTTTGATCAAATCACCTGGGGTGCGTTGGCGTGTGTAGGACTGGTGCTGATGATTTGGCTGTATCAGGCGCTGAAGTTCAGAAACCGTGCGCTGGCGCTGGAGTCTTAATACGCCAACACCGATGCCTGATGCGACGCTTAACGCGTCTTATCAGGCCTGGATGGCCCATTGAATTTGCACTATTTGCCAGGCCGGATAAGGCGTTCATGCCGCATCCGGCATCTGGGCACGAGTCTGTTATTTCCCCCTCCTCGCCGCCTCATACGCTGCCAGCGTTCGCAGCCTCGCCTCTTTGTGATCGACAATCGGTTGCGGATAATCCAGCTTCACACCTGCTTTCTGCGCCCACTTCCACGGCTCATGCACCGCTTTCCCTGGTACATCGCGCAACTCCGGTAGCCACTGGCGGATAAACTCGCCTTCGCGGTCAAATTTCTCGCCCTGGGTTGTCGGGTTAAAAATACGAAAATACGGCGCAGCATCGGTTCCGGTAGAAGCGGCCCACTGCCAGCCGCCGTTATTGGCCGCCAAATCACCATCAATCAGTTGTGACATGAAATACCGCTCGCCTTCGCGCCAGTCGATCAGCAAATCTTTCACCAGAAAACTGGCTGTAATCATCCGCAGACGATTATGCATCCAGCCGGTGTTATTAAGCTGACGCATAGCAGCATCGACAATCGGATATCCCGTTTTACCTTCTTGCCAGGCTTTAAAATGGGCGGGATTGCGCTGCCACTGCACACGCTCCGTCCAGGCAATAAACGGACGATGTTTACACAGCGAAGGATAATACGTCATCAAATGGCGGTAGAACTCGCGCCAGATCAGCTCATTAAGCCAGACGCTACCCGGTCCACCTTCCAGCGCCTGCTGCTGTTCCGCCAACAGGCGATGTAAACACTGGCGAGGCGATAACCCACCCGTTGCCAGGCTGGCGGACAAACGACTGGTACCTTCTACTGCCGGAAAATCTCGTTGTTGCTCATATTTTCCGGCACCGTTCTGGCAAAACTGGCGTAATTGCGCAATCGCCGCTTTTTCTTCCACCGGGAAATGCGCGGTATCGAAAGACTGACGAGGGTAATTCAGCGTAATGGATGGCGCGGGCTTTATTGATCCGCTACTACGAACTTTTGGCGCAGCGACGCACTCCGGCACACCTTCCCGCAGCCGTTTCAGCCAGGCGTTTTTAAACGGCGTAAAGACTTTGTACATCTCATGATTGCCAGTCATCACCGCCCCCGGCGGCAGGATCACGCTGTCATCAAATCCTTCACACACCACGTTACGCAGCGCTCTTTCAACTTCCACATCCCGCGCCCGCTCATTCACCTCATACTGATAGTTATAAAAAAGATGAGTAACGCTGTTTTCCGCGCACACCTGTTTAACTATTTCGACGCTGGCGACAAAGTCATCCACTTCACGGAACAATAAAGGAATACCTTTTTCCGCCAGCGCGATCTGTAGCCCATTCAGTTGAGCATTGATAAGTTCAGCCTGACGCGGCGACATGTTATGCGCCGCCCACTGGCGTGGTGTGGCGATATACAACGCCAGCACGCGTGCAGACGAATTGCGGCAGGCGGCAGCCAGCGCGAGATTATCGTGCAAACGTAAATCCTGGCGAAACCAGACCAGATGGATGGTCATAAAACTCCTGCATGGCGCAAGTTAATCACACGCGGCCAAAGTTCGAAATAACGCTGCCCTGAAAGCCAGGCGTCAGGATAAAGCGCCATATAGTGTTTGATACGCATCAGCGGCGCAAGAAGTGGTTGCTCGCCACGGCGATAACTGTCGATAAGCGCCGCCAGCTGCTGGCGTTCTGTGGAATCAATATGCGGGCGAAAATAACCCTGAACGTGCATCAAAACGTTGGTGTGGTCACGTCGGTTGGCGGGGTGAGAAAGCAAAACAATTACGCGTTGGCGGTACTGGTTGTAAAAATCATCCAGATTTTGCCACTGGTGAATATCAGCCACGAACGGGCCAAGTTTGCGGTATTCCGGCTGGGAATGAGCCAGAAATACGAGCTTATAGCGGCTGTGATAATCGAGAAGCGCTCCGCGCGTTAAGCCGTGTGATTTCAGTCGATGTAACTCATGAAGGGCGACGATACAGATTAGAGTGCTGTCATCAAATCGTTGTTGATTCATTACTGCTCCTGTACGGTTTACAGGAGTAAGTGTAGACGGCGAAAAGAAAAAAACCGCCAACGTTTCCGCTGGCGGTTTTCAATGTATTCAGAACTCAGCAATCAGTAAAAATCACCGGTTGCCTTTTCGGCCTGATCCATCCACACCGGTTTATCGCTGGTTTTCGACCAGACACGATGCAGGTAGCTGTAAAAGCGGGCGCGGTCTTTCCAGAAAAGCATGAAAGGCAGCGCCAGAACGCCCGCTGCAACCGCATATGTACGGCGTAAAAAGATAAGCCATGCAGGATATTCTCTGTAGAGTTCCATACTTTTCTCCCCCTTTTGTATCTACCCGGTGAATGGCACCGGAAAATGAATTTGTTTATCTGATGAAAATAGTACCGCCTTTTGTGTAATTTTACTACTCATCCGACCACTTATTTTTGCTTATTGATGGTTTATTTACATTCACCGTGTAATTAAGTTACATGAAAGTTAAATTAATACTAATCATTAGTTAAATCATGGCTTTTGCCATTTTTATACTTTTTTTACACCCCGCCCGCAGATTTTTGCGAAATCTTTGCAGCCAGAATTCTACCCTTCCGGTATCACTTTTAGGCCACTGGAGGTGCACTGTGAGTGCAGGCGTGATAGCCGGCGTGTTGCTGGTGTTTTTATTACTGGGTTATCTGGTTTATGCCCTGATCAATGCGGAGGCGTTCTGATGGCCGCGCAAGGGTTCTTACTGATCGCCACGTTTTTACTGGTATTAATGGTGCTGGCGCGCCCTTTAGGCTGCGGGCTGGCGCGGCTGATTAATGATATTCCTCTTCCCGGTACAGCGGGGGTTGAACGCGTACTCTTTCGTGTACTTGGCGTCTCTGACCGTGAGATGAACTGGAAGCAATATCTCTGTGCCATTCTCGGCCTGAACATACTGGGGCTGGCGGTGCTGTTTTTTATGTTGCTCGGCCAGCACTATCTGCCACTTAATCCACAGCAGTTGCCGGGGCTGTCGTGGGATCTGGCGCTGAATACTGCCGTCAGCTTTGTCACTAACACCAACTGGCAATCTTACAGCGGTGAGACCACGTTGAGCTATTTCAGCCAGATGGCGGGCTTAACGGTGCAAAACTTTCTTTCTGCCGCCAGCGGGATTGCGGTGATTTTTGCCCTTATCCGCGCGTTTACCCGCCAGAGCATGAGCACACTTGGGAATGCCTGGGTCGATGTGCTACGCATCACGTTATGGGTGTTAGCCCCTGTGGCGTTGTTGATAGCGCTGTTTTTTATTCAACAAGGTGCGTTGCAAAACTTTCAGCCTTATCAGGCCGTAACGACCATTGAAGGAGCACAACAGCTGTTACCCATGGGGCCAGTAGCTTCTCAGGAAGCGATCAAGATGCTCGGTACTAACGGCGGTGGCTTCTTTAATGCCAACTCGGCTCATCCGTTTGAAAACCCGACCGCACTGACCAACTTCGTGCAAATGCTGGCGATCCTCTTGATCCCAACAGCGCTGTGCTTTGCCTTTGGCGAAGTGGCGGGCGATCGCCGTCAGGGGCGCATGTTGCTGTGGGCGATGTCGGTGATTTTTGTCATCTGCGTAGGCGTGGTGATGTGGGCAGAAGTTCAGGGTAATCCTCATCTGCTGGCACTGGGCGCGGACAGCAGCATCAATATGGAAGGTAAAGAGAGCCGTTTCGGCGTGTTGGTCAGTAGCCTGTTTGCGGTCGTGACTACGGCGGCTTCCTGTGGCGCGGTGATTGCGATGCATGATTCGTTTACCGCTCTCGGTGGCATGGTGCCGATGTGGCTGATGCAAATTGGTGAAGTGGTATTCGGCGGTGTCGGTTCTGGTCTTTACGGCATGATGCTTTTTGTCCTGCTGGCGGTGTTTATTGCCGGGCTGATGATTGGTCGTACACCGGAATATCTGGGTAAAAAAATCGACGTACGCGAGATGAAACTGACCGCACTGGCGATTCTGGTCACCCCGACGCTGGTACTGATGGGCGCAGCGCTGGCGATGATGGCCGACGCAGGACGTAGCGCCATGCTCAACCCTGGCCCACACGGTTTTAGCGAAGTGCTGTACGCCGTGTCATCCGCCGCTAACAACAACGGCAGCGCCTTTGCCGGATTAAGCGCCAACTCTCCGTTCTGGAACTGTTTGCTGGCGTTGTGCATGTTTGTCGGTCGCTTCGGGGTGATTATCCCGGTGATGGCAATTGCCGGTTCGCTGGTGAGTAAAAAGAGCCAACCCGCCAGCTCCGGCACACTGCCTACACACGGCCCGCTGTTTGTTGGCCTGTTAATCGGCACCGTGTTGCTGGTTGGCGCACTGACCTTTATCCCTGCCCTGGCGCTTGGTCCGGTGGCGGAATATCTCTCCTGATGATATTGAGTGAGCACTGAATATGAGTCGTAAACAACTGGCGCTATTCGAACCAACACTTGTCGTTCAGGCGCTGAAAGAAGCGGTGAAAAAATTAAACCCGCAGGCGCAATGGCGCAATCCGGTGATGTTTATCGTCTGGATCGGCAGTCTGCTGACCACCTGTATTAGCATCGCGATGGCAAGCGGTGCGATGCCTGGCAATGCGCTGTTTAGCGCGGCTATTAGCGGCTGGCTGTGGGTCACCGTACTGTTCGCTAATTTCGCCGAGGCGCTGGCAGAAGGCCGCAGTAAAGCACAGGCCAACAGTCTGAAAGGGGTGAAAAAAACCGCTTTTGCTCGCAAGCTGCGCGAACCGAAATATGGCGCTGTGGCGGACAAAGTTCCCGCCGATCAACTGCGTAAAGGCGATATCGTACTGGTAGAAGCTGGCGATATTATCCCCTGCGATGGTGAAGTCATTGAAGGCGGCGCATCGGTCGATGAAAGCGCCATCACCGGGGAATCGGCACCGGTGATCCGTGAATCCGGCGGCGATTTTGCCTCCGTCACCGGCGGCACGCGCATTCTTTCTGACTGGCTGGTGATTGAGTGCAGCGTTAACCCCGGCGAGACGTTTCTGGATCGGATGATCACGATGGTGGAAGGCGCGCAGCGACGTAAAACGCCGAACGAAATTGCCCTGACCATCCTGCTGATTGCCCTGACTATCGTCTTTTTACTGGCAACCGCCACGCTGTGGCCGTTTTCCGCGTGGGGCGGTAATGCAGTCAGCGTAACGGTACTGGTGGCGCTGCTGGTCTGTCTGATCCCAACCACTATTGGCGGCCTGTTGTCAGCGATCGGCGTCGCCGGGATGAGTCGGATGCTGGGCGCCAATGTGATCGCCACCAGCGGACGTGCAGTTGAAGCGGCGGGTGACGTTGACGTTCTGCTGCTGGATAAAACCGGCACCATCACGCTAGGTAACCGTCAGGCGTCAGAGTTTATCCCCGCGCAGGGCGTAGAGGAAAAAACGCTGGCCGATGCCGCACAACTGGCTTCGCTGGCTGATGAAACGCCGGAAGGCCGCAGTATTGTGATCCTCGCCAAGCAGCGTTTTAACCTGCGCGAGCGCGATGTGCAGTCGCTCCATGCCACCTTTGTACCGTTTACTGCGCAAAGCCGGATGAGCGGGATCAACATCGACAACCGCATGATCCGTAAAGGTTCTGTCGATGCCATTCGCCGCCATGTTGAGGCTAACGGTGGTCACTTCCCTGTCGATGTTGATCAAAAAGTCGATCAGGTTGCGCGTCAGGGAGCCACGCCGCTGGTAGTAGTAGAAGGTGCTCGTGTGCTGGGCGTTATTGCGTTGAAAGATATCGTCAAAGGCGGCATTAAAGAGCGTTTCGCGCAACTGCGCCAAATGGGCATTAAAACAGTGATGATTACCGGCGATAACCGTCTGACTGCCGCCGCCATTGCTGCGGAAGCGGGCGTCGATGATTTTCTCGCCGAAGCGACACCGGAGGCCAAGCTGGCATTGATCCGTCAGTATCAGGCGGAAGGCCGTTTGGTGGCGATGACCGGCGACGGCACCAACGATGCTCCGGCGCTGGCGCAGGCCGATGTCGCGGTGGCGATGAACTCCGGTACTCAGGCGGCGAAAGAAGCGGGCAATATGGTGGATCTGGACTCTAACCCGACCAAGTTGATCGAAGTGGTGCATATTGGCAAACAGATGCTGATGACCCGTGGCTCGCTGACCACCTTCAGCATTGCCAACGATGTGGCGAAATACTTCGCCATTATTCCAGCGGCATTCGCGGCAACGTATCCGCAGCTAAATGCGCTGAACATCATGCGCCTGCATTCGCCCGACTCCGCCATTCTCAGTGCGGTCATTTTCAACGCCTTGATTATCGTCTTTTTGATTCCCCTGGCATTAAAAGGCGTGAGTTATAAACCGCTTACCGCTTCTGCCATGTTGCGCCGTAACTTATGGATTTACGGTCTGGGTGGGCTGCTGGTGCCGTTTATTGGTATCAAAGTCATTGATTTACTGCTGACCGTTTGCGGTCTGGTGTGAGGTTTACCATGCGTGGATTACGTCCGGCATTATCGACATTTATCTTTCTGTTATTGATTACTGGCGGTGTTTACCCGCTGCTGACCACCGCGCTGGGGCAATGGTGGTTTCCCTGGCAAGCCAACGGTTCGTTGATCCGTGAAGGTGATACGGTGCGGGGTTCGGCATTAATCGGGCAGAATTTTACCGGCAACGGCTATTTTCAGGGTCGTCCGTCGGCAACGGCAGAAATGCCCTATAATTCACAGGCTTCTGGCGGGAGCAATCTGGCGGTCAGTAACCCTGAGCTGGATAAACAGATAGCCACACGCGTTGCTGCATTACGGGCCGCTAACCCGGATGCCAGCGCGAGCGTTCCGGTTGAACTGGTGACGGCGTCGGCAAGCGGGCTGGACAATAACATCACCCCGCAAGCGGCGGCCTGGCAAATCCCACGCGTGGCGAAAGCGCGTAATCTCAGCGTTGAACAGCTCACGCAACTGATCGCAAAATACAGCCAACAACCGCTGGTGAAATATATCGGCCAGCCGGTCGTCAACATTGTCGAACTCAATCTGGCGCTGGATAAGCTTGATGAATAACGAACCCTTACGTCCCGACCCCGATCGTCTGCTGGAACAAACTGCCGCGCCGCATCGGGGGAAGCTGAAAGTTTTCTTCGGTGCCTGCGCAGGCGTCGGGAAGACCTGGGCGATGCTGGCAGAAGCCCAGCGACTGCGGGCGCAAGGGCTGGATATTGTGGTTGGCGTGGTAGAAACCCACGGGCGGAAAGATACCGCCGCAATGCTGGAAGGTCTGGCTGTTCTGCCACTGAAACGCCAGGCGCATCGTGGGCGGCATATCAGCGAGTTTGATCTTGATGCCGCCCTTGCCCGCCGTCCGGCGCTGATCTTAATGGACGAACTGGCGCACAGTAATGCGCCAGGTTCTCGTCATCCTAAACGCTGGCAGGACATCGAAGAGCTGCTGGAAGCTGGCATTGATGTTTTCACTACCGTCAACGTTCAGCATCTGGAAAGTCTGAATGATGTGGTCAGCGGCGTCACCGGAATTCAGGTGCGGGAAACCGTACCCGATCCTTTTTTCGATGCCGCCGACGACGTAGTGCTGGTGGACTTGCCCCCGGACGATCTGCGCCAGCGGCTGAAAGAAGGCAAAGTCTATATTGCCGGGCAGGCGGAGCGCGCCATTGAACATTTTTTCCGCAAAGGCAATCTGATCGCCCTGCGCGAGCTGGCACTGCGCCGCACTGCCGATCGCGTAGATGAACAAATGCGCGCCTGGCGGGGGCATCCTGGCGAAGAGAAAGTCTGGCACACGCGCGACGCGATCCTTTTATGCATCGGCCATAACACCGGCAGTGAGAAACTGGTCCGCGCGGCGGCGCGGCTGGCGTCACGGCTGGGGAGCGTCTGGCACGCGGTGTATGTTGAAACACCTGCCCTGCACCGTTTACCGGAGAAAAAACGTCGGGCAATTCTCAGCGCCTTACGTCTGGCGCAGGAACTGGGCGCGGAGACGGCAACACTTTCTGATCCAGCGGAAGAGAAAGCGGTAGTGCGTTATGCCCGTGAACATAATCTCGGCAAGATTATTCTCGGTCGCCCAGCCTCGCGCCGCTGGTGGCGTCGGGAAACGTTTGCTGACCGACTGGCGCGCATCGCCCCCGATCTCGATCAGGTGCTGGTCGCGCTTGATGAACCACCCGCCCGCACGCTTAACAACGCGCCGGATAGCCGCTCTTTTAAAGACAAGTGGCGGGTACAGATTCAGGGATGCGTGGTTGCCGCCGCGTTATGCGCCGTTATCACCTTAATTGCCATGCAGTGGCTGATGGCGTTTGATGCCGCCAACCTGGTGATGCTGTATCTGCTTGGCGTGGTGGTGGTGGCGCTATTTTATGGACGCTGGCCTTCGGTGGTTGCTACCGTCATTAATGTGGTGAGTTTCGATCTCTTTTTTATCGCCCCACGCGGCACGCTCGCCGTCTCTGATGTGCAATATCTGCTGACCTTCGCGGTGATGTTAACCGTCGGACTGGTGATCGGGAACCTTACTGCGGGTGTGCGTTATCAGGCGCGGGTAGCCCGTTACCGCGAGCAACGCACACGGCACTTATATGAAATGTCGAAAGCTCTGGCTGTGGGCCGCAGTCCGCAGGACATCGCCGCCACCAGCGAACAATTTATTGCCTCCACGTTTCATGCCCGCAGTCAGGTGTTGCTGCCTGATGACAATGGCAAATTGCAGCCGTTAACACATCCGCAAGGAATGACGCCGTGGGACGATGCCATCGCGCAGTGGAGTTTTGATAAAGGCCTGCCTGCGGGCGCGGGCACCGACACGTTACCCGGCGTGCCGTACCAGATTTTGCCGCTAAAAAGCGGCGAGAAAACCTACGGACTGGTGGTGGTGGAACCGGGGAATCTGCGTCAGTTGATGATCCCGGAACAGCAGCGCCTGCTGGAGACGTTTACGCTGTTAGTCGCCAATGCCCTTGAGCGGCTGACGCTGACCGCCAGCGAAGAACAGGCGCGGATGGCAAGCGAACGTGAACAGATCCGTAACGCCCTGCTGGCGGCGCTTTCGCACGATTTACGCACTCCGCTCACGGTGTTGTTCGGTCAGGCAGAAATATTAACGCTCGATCTGGCAAGCGAAGGATCGCCCCACGCCCGTCAGGCCAGCGAGATTCGTCAGCATGTGCTGAACACGACCCGACTGGTGAATAATCTACTGGATATGGCGCGAATTCAGTCCGGCGGCTTTAATTTGAAGAAAGAGTGGTTAACGCTGGAAGAAGTGGTCGGTAGCGCGCTGCAAATGCTGGAACCGGGTTTATCGTCGCCCATCAATCTTTCTCTGCCAGAACCGCTGACCTTAATCCACGTTGACGGGCCACTCTTTGAACGGGTGCTGATTAATCTGCTGGAGAACGCGGTGAAATACGCGGGTCCGCAGGCCGAAATTGGTATCGATGCCCACGTTGAGGGCGAAAATCTACAACTGGATGTCTGGGATAACGGCCCCGGTCTTCCGCCAGGCCAGGAGCAGACGATATTTGATAAGTTTGCTCGCGGGAATAAAGAGTCGGCGGTACCGGGAGTAGGGCTTGGACTGGCAATTTGTCGGGCGATAGTGGATGTACACGGCGGCACCATTACCGCGTTCAACCGACCGGAAGGTGGTGCCTGTTTTCGTGTTACACTTCCCCAGCAAACTGCCCCTGAACTTGAAGAATTTCATGAGGATATGTGACAAACGTTCTGATTGTTGAAGATGAACAGGCTATTCGTCGCTTTCTGCGCACGGCGCTGGAAGGCGACGGTATGCGCGTCTTTGAGGCCGAAACGCTGCAACGCGGTTTGCTGGAAGCGGCAACCCGTAAGCCAGATTTGATTATTCTCGATCTCGGCCTGCCCGATGGCGATGGGATTGAGTTTATCCGCGACCTGCGCCAGTGGAGCGCGGTACCGGTGATTGTGCTTTCCGCACGTAGCGAAGAGAGCGACAAAATCGCCGCGCTGGATGCCGGAGCGGATGATTATCTGAGTAAGCCGTTTGGCATTGGCGAATTGCAGGCCCGTCTGCGCGTCGCGTTACGCCGCCACTCAGCTACCACCGCGCCCGAGCCAGTGGTGAAATTTTCCGATGTTACCGTCGATTTAGCCGCCCGCGTGATTCACCGGGGTGAGGAAGAAGTACATCTAACACCGATTGAGTTCCGTCTGCTGGCCGTGCTGCTCAACAATGCCGGAAAAGTGCTCACCCAGCGCCAGCTCCTTAACCAGGTGTGGGGGCCAAACGCGGTCGAACACAGTCATTATTTGCGTATTTATATGGGACATCTGCGACAAAAACTGGAACAGGATCCCGCTCGCCCCCGCCATTTCATTACTGAAACCGGTATTGGGTATCGGTTTATGCTTTAGGGGTTGAAATGCCGGATGCGGCGTGAACGCCTTATCCGGCCTACGAAATCTACAAAATCGCGCAAATTCAATATCTTGCACCATCCTCGTAGGCCTGATAAGCGTAGCGCATCAGGCAGTCATAAGTAAAAAAGGGCGATCTTCCGACCGCCCTTTTTCTTATTTTCTGTGATTACGCGTTTTTCAGAACTTCGCTAACAATCTCAACCGCTTCTTTCTCAATCTGCTTACGATGTTCTTCACCAAGGAAGCTTTCGCAGTAGATCTTATATGCGTCTTCGGTGCCTGACGGACGCGCGGCGAACCAGCCGTTGTCAGTCATCACTTTCAGCCCGCCGATAGAAGCACCGTTGCCAGGCGCGGCGGTCAGGCGCGCGGTAATCGGGTCGCCTGCCAGAGTGCTGGCGCTCACCATTTCCGGAGACAGCTTAGACAATGCCGCTTTTTGTGCGGAAGTCGCAGCTGCCTGCAAACGGTTGTAGCTCGGCGCACCAAAGCGTTTTGCCAGTTCGTTGTAGTGTTCCTGCGGGTTCTTACCGGTGACAGCGGTGATTTCCGCCGCCAGCAGACACATAATGATGCCGTCTTTATCGGTCGACCACGGCGTGCCGTCGAAACGCAGGAAGGAAGCGCCTGCGCTCTCTTCGCCGCCAAAGCCGAAGCTGCCGTCGAACAAACCATCAACAAACCATTTGAAACCTACCGGTACTTCTACCAGTTTACGGCCCAGGTCATTGACCACACGGTCGATCATCGCAGATGAAACCAGCGTTTTACCGACGGCAACATCTTTGCCCCACTGCGGACGATGCTGGAACAGGTAGTTGATCGCCACCGCCAGGTAGTGGTTCGGGTTCATCAAACCAGCCGGAGTGACGATACCGTGACGGTCATAATCCGGGTCGTTGGCAAACGCCAGATCAAACTTATCACGCAGCGCCAGCAGGCCCGCCATCGCACACTCAGAGGAACAGTCCATACGGATTGCGCCGTCTTTATCGAGGTGCATAAAGCGGAAGGTTTGATCGACCTGATCGTTAACAATGGTCAGGTTGAGGTTGTAATACTCGCCAATGCGCTTCCAGTATTCGATACCGGAACCGCCCAGCGGATCAACACCCAGCGTCAGGCCAGCTTTCTGAATCGCTGCCATATCAACGATATCGGCCAGACCTTCTACGAACGGTTGCACCAGATCTTGCTCTTTCACATGACCAGATGCCATCGCTTCGTCGAGGGAGATACGCTTCACGCCTTTCAGGCCATCGGCCATCAGCGCGTTGGCCCTGTCTTCCACCACTTTAGTGACGTTGGTATCAGCCGGGCCACCATTTGGCGGGTTGTACTTGATACCACCGTCTTCCGGCGGGTTATGGGACGGCGTAATCACGATACCATCTGCCAGCGGTCCACCTTTTTTATTGTGAACCAGAATGGCATTAGAGACGGCAGGTGTCGGAGTGAAGCCATTGTTTTCCTGCACAATAACGTCTACCCCGTTCGCTGCCAGCACTTCCAGTACAGAAATAAACGCAGGTTCGGACAGGGCGTGAGTATCTTTACCCACATAGCAAGGGCCAGTGATGCCGTTTTTCGCCCGTTCTTCGGCAATCGCCTGAGCAATAGCCAGAATGTGCGGCTCGTTAAAGCTATGGCGCGCTGCACTGCCACGGTGACCGGAAGTACCGAATTTCACCGCGTGCTCCGCATTCCCTGCTTCTGGTTTCAGTACATAATATTGCGCCGTCAGTTGGGCGACGTTTATCAAATCACTCTGCTGTGCAGGTTGGCCTGCACGATTGTGGATTGCCATTGCTTTGTCCTTTATCTGCAACGTTGTTTTAAATTGTCCCGCAAACCTTTTCAATCAATTCCGCCGGGAATTGCATCGACTGCATGATGTGTTCAATCATGCTGCATTTACGGCCAGTGTTAGTGTTGGTGATCACCCAATACGGCGTGCCTGGCACATGCTTCGGCTTGGTCTGATTACCATTTTTCAGCAGCGTCTGTTCATCTGCTGCAAAGTAAACGCGCGTGCGGCCGTGCAACGATTCCGTTGCCTCGGCAAACGCCTGGGCGTCAAGAGAATATAGTGTAGACAACAGCAGCATAAAGCGATTGACCGCTCGCTTTTGCTCTGCGTATTCATCGGAAAGCAAAAGTTCACGCATCGCGCGCACTTTGTCTTTCACCGTTTTGATCGGCTTCGCTTCGACGATAGCAGGCGACGCAATGCGAACCTCTTTCGTCACCGGAGCAGCAGGCTGTGATGCGGCGGAAAATTTCAACATACGCCGTAAAATGTCGGATGCGCTCTCGCCGATATGCTTAGTGTGGCTGGCAATATAGCTGTAGAGTTCATCATCAACTTCAATCGTTTTCATCTTAATCCAGTGCGGTGTCTTAGCTGAATACAAGTCGCCAGGAGTATATGAATAAATCCCGGCAGCGGATAGCGTCAAGCCTGGCTTGCAGAAAAAATCGGATTAAACCTTATCTGTTGCAGCCCTGTGGCACAATGGTCAACATAATACCCTAACCCAACTACTCGAAAAAAAGAACTTTGCCATGAAATTGAATATCCGCGCGCAATCTGCACAAAATCAGCATAATAATTCTCCCATCGTCCTCGTCCACGGGTTGTTTGGTAGCCTTGACAACCTCGGCGTGCTGGCGCGCGACCTGGTAAACGATCACAATATCATCCAGGTTGATATGCGTAACCACGGACTTTCGCCACGAGATCCTCATATGAATTACCCTGCGATGGCCCAGGATCTTGTTGATACTCTGGAAGCGCTGCAGATCGATAAGGCGACATTTATTGGTCACTCAATGGGTGGTAAAGCTGTGATGGCACTGACCGCGTTGGCGCCCGATCGCATCGAGAAACTGGTAGCGATCGATATCGCGCCGGTGGATTATCACGTACGCCGTCATGATGAAATTTTCACAGCTATCAACGCGGTCAGTAGATCCGACGCGCAAACGCGCCAACAGGCCGCTGTAGTGATGCGCCAATATATTAATGAAGAGGGCGTGATTCAATTCCTGCTGAAATCTTTTGTTGACGGTGAGTGGCGTTTTAACGTGCCAGTATTATGGGATCAGTATCCACATATTGTTGGCTGGGAGAAAATTCCGGCATGGAACCACCCTGCTCTGTTTATTCCTGGCGGCAATTCCCCGTATGTTACTGAACAGTATCGTGATGATTTGCTGGCGCAATTCCCACAAGCACGGGCGCATGTCATTGCAGGCGCGGGTCATTGGGTACACGCAGAAAAACCGGATGCTGTGCTGCGAGCTATCCGTCGCTATCTTAATGATTAACGCAACTGATTAAAAACCCAGCGTCCGCGCGGCATTCCGCGCGTGGGCGTTGGCGAGATTCCTCACGCTGTTGTATTATGGCGGGCTATCCATCCGGGCAGGCGCCTGGCTGATTGTTTCCCCCGAAGTCACCAAGATCATGGCCAAAGAACAAACGGACCGTACGACATTAGATCTGTTCGCGCACGAGCGTCGACCGGGACGACCGAAAACCAATCCGCTTTCGCGCGATGAACAGCTGCGTATTAATAAACGCAACCAGCTAAAACGCGACAAAGTACGTGGCCTTAAGCGTGTCGAACTGAAGCTGAACGCGGAAGCTGTCGAGGCGCTGAACGAGCTGGCGGAGTCGCGCAATATGAGCCGTAGCGAACTGATCGAAGAGATATTGATGCAGCAACTGGCGGCGCTGCGTAATCAGGGCATCGTTTAAATATCCACTTTCGTGTAGCACAGTGTGCAGTCCTGCTCGTTTGCTGATTCCGCAAGACTGCCTGTTCTGCTATGATTGCCTTTATCCGTGGGCAATTTGCCACCCCCATTTCAATAAGTTTCAAGAGGTTATTTCACTCATGGCTATCACTGGCATCTTTTTCGGCAGCGACACCGGTAATACCGAAAATATCGCAAAAATGATTCAAAAACAGCTTGGTAAAGACGTTGCCGATGTCCATGACATTGCAAAAAGCAGCAAAGAAGATCTGGAAGCTTATGACATTCTTCTGCTGGGCATCCCAACCTGGTACTATGGCGAAGCACAGTGTGACTGGGACGACTTCTTTCCGACTCTCGAAGAGATTGATTTCAATGGTAAACTGGTTGCGCTGTTTGGCTGTGGCGACCAGGAAGATTACGCAGAATATTTCTGCGACGCCTTAGGCACCATTCGTGACATTATTGAACCGCGCGGTGCGACCATCGTCGGTCACTGGCCAACTGCGGGCTATCATTTCGAAGCATCAAAAGGTCTGGCGGATGATGACCACTTTGTCGGCCTGGCTATCGACGAAGACCGTCAGCCAGAACTGACTGCCGAACGTGTAGAAAAATGGGTAAAACAAATTTCTGAAGAACTGCATCTCGACGAAATTATCAATGCCTGATGTACTGCGGCGTAGACTCATGTCTACGCCGTATTAATAGATAATGCCAATCAAAATAATTGCTACAAATTTGTAACTTTTGCCGTAGTACCTGTACAATGTTCCAGTATTGAAGTGGCCTTACCGATGTAAATGTAAGCTAAGCCACGTTTTTATTAACAATATTTGCCAGGGACTTGTAGTTTTCATTTAGGCATGGCAAATCTATAATGATACGCATTATCTCAAGAGCAAATTCTGTCACTTCTTTTAATGAAGTGAACCGCTTAGTAACAGGACAGATTCCGCATGACTGATAACAATACCGCCCTAAAGAAAGCTGGCCTGAAAGTAACGCTTCCACGTTTAAAAATCCTGGAAGTTCTTCAGGAGCCGGACAACCATCACGTCAGTGCGGAAGATTTATACAAACGTCTGATCGATATGGGTGAAGAAATTGGTCTGGCTACGGTATATCGCGTACTGAACCAGTTTGACGACGCCGGTATCGTCACCCGCCACAA
Source organism: Escherichia sp. E4702 (assembly GCF_963883545.1). Lineage (NCBI taxonomy): Bacteria > Pseudomonadati > Pseudomonadota > Gammaproteobacteria > Enterobacterales > Enterobacteriaceae > Escherichia > Escherichia sp. E4702. The sequence goes on from NZ_CAWORF010000020.1 coordinate 101,249, forward strand.
TTTTGAAGGCGGTAAATCCGTATTTGAACTGACTCAACAACATCACCACGATCACCTGATCTGCCTCGACTGCGGAAAGGTTATCGAATTTAGTGATGAATCTATCGAAGCGCGTCAGCGTGAAATTGCCGCGAAGCATGGCATTCGCCTGACTAACCATAGTCTCTATCTTTACGGTCACTGTGCCGAAGGCGATTGCCGCGAAGATGAGCACGCGCATGAAGGCAAATAAGTCAGCCTGAATGAGAAAAAGCCAACCTACGGGTTGGCTTTATATTGTTGGCATAATACGCTTTGTTCGTGCCGGATGCGGCGTGAACGCCTTATCCGGCCTACAAATCATCTCAAATTCAATATATTGCATAAAAAGGTAGGCCTGATAAGCGCAGCGCATCAGGCAAATTGGCGTTTGCCATAAGTCTCAAGCCAACCTACGGGTTGGCTTTTTTTATACAAGGGAAATAAGAAAAGCGAGAGTTACAGCCCTCACTTATTTGTTATTACTGCGAATTTCCTGCCAGACCTTATCACAATCGGCTTTCACTGCCTGGTCATTACCGGTTTGCGTTGCCTGGATGCACTGCTGATAATCCAGCACGCGGACACTTTCCTGCTCGGCAAATTGCTGATGTTGTTTCTCTTTCTTCAGCACGTTTAACACACTCTGACAGGCTTCAATTTTTTCCGGCGAACCTTGCGCGGTATTGATACAGGCGCTGTACGCCTCTTTCAGGCGGCTGTCTTCCTGTGGCGCGGTTGATTGCGCACAAGCCACCAGCCCCGATGCCATCATGGCGATGAGAATCAGTTTTTTCATAGCGAATTCCTCAAATGTGCGGCAGGCACAAAACCTGCCGCATCGGGCATCAGAAGATGGTGAATGGTGCGATTACCATGAATTTCACGTCGCGCTCATCCTGGAAGATGTTACCGTAACCGCCGCCCCAGCTTGGGATGTCGGAGTGGTTGTCGTATTCGGTGAAGTGCAGTTTGAACATCGTGCCCTTGGCACGGCCGTCCTGAATGGTGTAGACCGCATCCAGGCTGTATGCAGACTCTTCAATAGTCCGGTTCTTGTCGTAGTACGCATCCGGATTGCTCTGCCAGGTCGCAGGTTTAGCATCCCACGCGTAAACGTAGGAGGCGCCGATGGCGAAGCCTGGAAGATTCCAGTTTTTCAGGTCATACATCGCGCCGAAGAAGACCGCTTTTTCGCCGTTGGCGTTAAAGTCAGAACGGTTATCCCACCAGATATCCAGGCGACCGTTAGAGGAAGCATAGGTTGGGGTCATACGTTGCAGGAAGTATCCCTGCTGGCCGTCAGCCTTAACCCAGGTGCCTTCCAGACGCAAATCCACTACATCAGCCGCCCGGTAACCAAAGGTCAATGCCTGCAACCAGGCTGTGCCGTCATAAAGATCGTTGACGCTGCGATCGTCAACTTTATCGCGCGTACCGTAGAACTGGTAGCTGGCGGTTAACGGGCTACCGGCGATATCAAATTTGTAGCTAGCTTTGGCAAAATACTGATCGATATACCCTTCCGCCTGACCAAACGCCGCTTCCAGCACGAAATTATTTTTGAAGTCGTATTTCGCACCGATGGAGTGCAGATAATCAACTTTGGTGGTTTTATCGTTCTGATAAAACTCATCCATTTCCAGATGCCACGGTGCTTTGTATTCGTTGGTCCACATGTAGGAGAAACTCAACGCACCAGCATCGCCGTAATCAAAATTCGCCCCGGCTTCCGCACCCTGATAAGTACCCGGCATAAAGCTCCAGTGCGGCGCTAACAGCGTCTGACCGGTTGGCTGAATGTAACCTGCCCTCGCCCACACCGGACCGTATTTAAATTTGGCCGCTGCTTTATACAGGCTTATACCACTTTTGTCGCCGGACCAGTCTTCGTCATAGGCTTTATTACTTTTTGAAAACGCGATTTCGTTCGGGTGAGAGCTGTCGCCGTTTTCCGCCATTTCAATCGCCGTAAACGCGGCAATATCAAGGCCGAACATATCAGCAGCATAACCGGACTGAAAATCGAGGTTGGCGTTCCAGGTGGAGTGAGAAAGGTTGGTTTTGTATTTGTCGCCGTCGGTAACATCTTTACGGTCACGTTCACGCTGCCAGTAATAGATACCGCCGGTTAAGGTTGAATCGTCGATGAATCCTTCGGCACGAGCCTCCGGCATTGCCACCAGGCCCGACATTGCTGTAACACCGGCGATAGCCAGCGCCAGCGTACTACGTTTGCCACTAAACGTACGCATGGGTTAATCCTCTTTGACATATAAATTGCTGCACCACAGGTGAACAGCGAAAAAAAATAAAAATTAAAAAAAGTAGCGTTGAGAAAAGTCTCGCTGACTACAGGAATAGACTATTTTTCGCGACGCGAATTATCAATCTCTTTCTGTAACGAGAATGTAAGAACATGAGCAACCGCACATATTTTGATGATTTTTGTTACAAGGTTTAAGTTTGCAGTAGAAAGGCTTGTAGAAGAATAAAAGCGTGAATTTCCAGCTAGATGAAAGCGGTTACATTTTATTTAATTATGATTTGTAATTTTAAATTTGCTTTATGAATAAATTACAAAGCGGAATTAATTCGCGAAGAAAAGCAGAAAAACGCCGCTGAACGCGGCGTTTTGGATTGTTTGCATGTTTCTTGCCGGATGCGGCGTGAACGCCTTATCCGGCCTACAAAAGCACGCAAATTCAATATATTGCAGAGATCATGTAGGCCTGATTAGCGTAGCGCATCAGGCAATTTAGCGTTTGAAACTGTTTATCTGGTCCTTGCCGGATGCGGCGTAAACGCCTTATCCGGCAAGGTGAAACTTAAAATTACTCGCCTACTTTCGCCCAGGTATCACGCAGTCCAACGGTGCGGTTAAATACCGGTTTTTCCGCTGTGGAATGGCGGCTATCGAGGCAGAAATAGCCTTCACGCTCAAACTGGAATGCTTTACCTGCCACCGCATCTTTCAGAGACGGTTCAGCAAAGCCCTGTTTGATGACCAGAGAATCCTGGTTAATCACCGACAGGAAATCATCCGCAGCGCCTGGATTCGGCACACTGAACAGACGATCGTACAGGCGGATTTCAACCGGCAGCGCATGTGCCGCACTTACCCAGTGAATAACGCCTTTGACTTTACGACCATCAGCCGGATCTTTGCTTAAGGTATCGGCGTCATAAGTACAGAAGATGGTGGTGATATTGCCTTCGGCATCTTTCTCCACGCGTTCTGCCTTAATGACATAAGCATTACGCAGACGCACTTCTTTACCCAGCACCAGACGCTTGTACTGCTTGTTAGCTTCTTCGCGGAAATCGGCGCGATCAATCCAAATCTCACCGCTAAACGGCACCTGACGGCTGCCCATTTCCGGTTTATTCGGATGGTTCGGCATGGTGACCATTTCGCCTTCGCCCTGATAGTTTTCGATAACCAGTTTCACCGGGTCGATAACCGCCATTGCACGCGGCGCGTTCTCGTTAAGATCTTCACGAATGCAGGATTCCAGCGATGCCATCTCAATGGTGTTGTCCTGCTTGGTCACGCCAATGCGTTTGCAGAACTCACGAATAGAAGCCGCAGTGTAACCACGACGACGCAGACCGGAAATGGTCGGCATACGCGGATCATCCCAACCTTCTACGTGCTTGTCGGTGACCAGTTGGTTCAGCTTACGCTTGGACATCACGGTGTATTCCAGATTCAGGCGCGAGAATTCGTACTGGCGCGGATGAACAGGAATGGTGATGTTGTCCAGAACCCAGTCGTACAGACGACGGTTGTCCTGGAACTCCAGCGTACACAGAGAGTGCGTAATGCCTTCCAGCGCATCGCTGATGCAGTGGGTGAAGTCGTACATCGGGTAGATGCACCACTTGTTGCCGGTCTGATGGTGTTCAGCAAACTTAATGCGGTACAGCACCGGATCGCGCATCACGATAAACGGCGAAGCCATGTCGATTTTCGCGCGCAGGCAGGCTTTACCTTCTTCAAAACCACCGGTACGCATTTTTTCGAACAGCGCCAGGTTCTCTTCAACGCTGCGGTCGCGGTACGGGCTGTTTTTACCCGGCTGTGTCAGGGTGCCGCGGTATTCGCGGATCTGTTCCGGCGTCAGTTCATCAACGTACGCCAGGCCTTTATTGATCAGTTCAACAGCATAGGCGTGGAGCTGATCAAAATAATCGGAGGAGTAACGGACGTTACCAGACCAGTGAAAACCTAACCACTCAACGTCGTTTTTGATCGAATCGACATACTCGATATCTTCTTTTACCGGGTTAGTGTCGTCGAAACGCAGGTTGCATTGGCCTTTATAGTCCTGGGCGATCCCGAAGTTCAGGCAGATAGATTTCGCATGGCCAATATGCAGATAGCCATTAGGCTCCGGCGGGAAACGGGTGTGTACTGTGGTGTGCTTACCACTGGCCAGATCTTCATCGATGATCTGACGAATAAAGTTAGTCGGGCGGGCTTCTGCCTCACTCATCGTGGATTCCTCAAAGCGTAAACAACGTATAACGGCGTATGATCTTATAAGCGGGACAGGCTGACAACTGTTAGTTAGAGAAAATCGAAAAATCTAACAAAGATTATGGGGATGATTGATGAAAAAAAAAGCGGCAGAGAAGATCTCCACCGCTTTTGCCAGTCCTGCGTCATTGTTGGATGCGAGGCTTATGCGTCTTATCCAACCTACACAGCGCTTTTGTAGGCCTGATAAGACGCGTCAAGCGTCGCATCAGGCATAAAGCAGATTACTTTTTGATTTCATACAGCGGTGTTTGACCCGCCACAACATGGCCCTGAGCTTTAATGATCAAGCCGCTGAAATCGTCGATATTGCTGCAAACCACCGGGCTAATCATCGAGCGGGCGTTAGCGTTCAGGTAATCCAGATCCATTTCCAGAATCGGTTGCCCTGCGCTTACCTGCGCGCCCTCTTCCACCAGACGTTTAAAGCCTTTACCTTCCAGCGCTACGGTGTCGATACCCATGTGGACGACGATCTCTGCGCCTTTTTCAGTTTCAAGGCAGAACGCGTGGTTGGTGTTGAAGATTTTCACGATGGTTCCCGCCGCTGGTGATACAACGATTTTATCCGTCGGTTTCACCGCCACACCGTCGCCCACGGCTTTGCTGGCGAACGCTTCGTCTGGCACCTGATCCAGTGCGACAACATCACCGGTAATTGGCGATACCAGCTCAGCGATAGACACTGCGTTTGGTACAGCCTGCGGTTTCGCTACCGGAGCGGCAGTTGCCGGAGCAGCTTCAGCAGAAGCAGCAGCTACCGGGCCGCGAGCAACGACTTTCTTCATCGCATCGCCGATGGATTCTGCTTTCGCGCCGACAATCACCTGGATGGTCTGTTTGTTCAGTTTCACCACCCCAGAAGCACCCAGACGTTTACACATCGCATCGTTGACACGTGCTGAGTCAGCCACAGTCAAGCGCAGACGAGTAATACAGGCGTCAATCGCTTTTAGATTGTCACTACCACCAACTGCCGCAATGTAGTTGGTTGCCAGTTGAGTTAAGCCTTCTTCGGTATTGCTGTTCGCTTCTTCAGTAACGATCTCGTCATCTTTATCTTCACGACCTGGCGTTTTCAGGTTGAACATACGGATAACCGCACTGAACACCACAAAGTAGATAGCGAAGAAAACAACGCCCATCACCAGCAGCATCCAGACGTTCTGGCTGGCTGCTGGCAGGTTGTACATCAACGCGTAGTCGATAGCGCCCGCAGAGAAGGAAAAGCCCGCGTGGATCCCCAGCAACGTTGCCACAAACAGACTGATACCCGTCAGCAGTGCGTGCAGGAGGTACAGCAGCGGAGCAAGGAACATAAACAGGAATTCCAGCGGCTCAGTCACACCGGTCAGGAACGCGGTGATAGCAACAGAAAGCAGCATCCCGCCAACCATCGGGCGACGCTCTTTCGGTGCTGCGAAGTACATCGCCAGCGCCGCACCTGGCAGACCGAACATCATGATCGGGAAGAAGCCAGACATGAACATCCCCGCAGTGCCGTCGCCCGCATAGAAGCGGTTGATGTCACCGTGGAAAACCGTACCCGCAGAGTTGGTGAATTCACCAATCTGGAACCAGGCGATGGTGTTCAGTACCTGATGCAGACCGGTTGGGATCAGCAGACGGTTGATGAAACCAAAGATACCGGAACCCAGCGCGCCCGCAGAAACGATCCACTCTCCGCCTGCATGGATAGCGTGCTGTACCGGCGGCCAGACGTAACCAAAAATGGCTGCCAGCACCAGGCAGAAGAAGCCGGTGGCGATCGGCACAAAACGTTTGCCGCCGAAGAAGCTCAGGAAGTCCGGCAGTTTAATATCCGACCAACGGTTATAGGCTGCACCACCGACCAGACCGGTAATGATACCTGCCAGAACCCCCATGTTAATTTCTGGGTTGATGGTCACCATCGCTTTAGTTAACACAAAGTAACCAACCGCACCCGCCAACGCAGCTGCACCTGCACTGTCTTTGGACCAGCTGGAGGCCACGCCGATCGCAAAGATCAACGCCAGGTTATCAAAAATCGCGCCGCCTGCCTGGGCAATAAACGCAACATTAAGTAAATCTGGCTGGCCGAATCGCAGCAACAGTGCCGCCACCGGCAGCACCGCGATAGGGAGCTGTAACGCCCTACCGAGTCGCTGGAAAAAACCTAAAATATTCATCTTATTCCCCCTACGAGAACCCTATTTGGCTCGTTTAAAGCCGTATTTTTATTTTGCAGCAAATTGTGCTGCCGATGTTCTGTAATCAAGTTGTTAGATCATCTGCTACAGAGTGTGTGAAAATTTAATTCGTACCGCAAATTAAACGCGCGTCTTTTGTGAGTTTTGTCACCAAATATCGTTATCATTACTCCCTTTTACTGGCTAAACCAGAAAACTTATTTTATCATTCAAAAAATCAGGTCGGATTGACGCCTGTCTGCGCAAATCCAGGTTACGCTTAAAGATGCCTAATCCGCCAACGGCTTACTTTTTACTTACTTGAGGTGAATAATGAGACTGATCCCCCTGACTACCGCTGAACAGGTCGGCAAATGGGCTGCTCGCCATATCGTTAATCGTATTAATGCGTTCAAACCGACAGCCGATCGTCCGTTTGTGCTTGGCCTGCCGACTGGCGGCACGCCGATGACCACCTATAAAGCGTTAGTCGAAATGCATAAAGCAGGCCAGGTCAGCTTTAAGCACGTTGTCACCTTCAACATGGACGAATATGTCGGTCTGCCGAAAGAGCATCCGGAAAGCTACTACAGTTTTATGCACCGTAACTTCTTCGATCACGTTGATATTCCAGCAGAAAATATCAACCTTCTCAACGGCAATGCCCCGGATATCGACGCCGAATGCCGCCAGTATGAAGAAAAAATTCGCTCTTACGGTAAAATCCATCTGTTTATGGGTGGTGTAGGTAACGACGGTCACATTGCATTTAACGAACCAGCCTCTTCTCTTGCCTCTCGCACCCGTATCAAAACCCTGACACATGACACTCGCGTCGCAAACTCTCGTTTCTTTGATAACGATGTTAATCAGGTGCCAAAATATGCGCTGACCGTAGGTGTGGGTACACTGCTGGATGCCGAAGAAGTGATGATTCTAGTGCTGGGCAGCCAGAAAGCACTGGCACTGCAGGCTGCCGTTGAAGGTTGCGTTAACCACATGTGGACCATCAGCTGTCTGCAACTGCATCCGAAAGCGATCATGGTGTGCGATGAGCCTTCCACCATGGAGCTAAAGGTTAAGACTTTAAGATATTTCAACGAATTAGAAGCAGAAAATATCAAAGGTCTGTAATTGTTATCCCTGCCCTGACGCCTTGCTCAGGGCATTATTATTTTTGAAATCGGGGGTCGGAATGTATGCATTAACCCAGGGCCGGATCTTTACCGGTCATGAATTTCTTGATGACCATGCAGTTGTTATCGCTGATGGCCTGATTAAAAGCGTCTGCCCAGTAGCGGAACTGCCGCCAGAGATTGAACAACGTTCACTGAACGGGGCCATTCTCTCCCCCGGTTTTATCGATGTGCAGTTAAACGGCTGCGGCGGCGTACAGTTTAACGATACCGCTGAAGCGGTCAGCGTGGAAACGCTGGAAATCATGCAGAAAGCCAATGAGAAATCAGGCTGCACTAACTATTTGCCAACGCTTATCACCACCAGCGATGACCTGATGAAACAGGGTGTTCGCGTGATGTGCGAGTACCTGGCAAAACATCCGAATCAGGCGTTAGGTTTACACCTGGAAGGCCCGTGGCTGAATCTGGTGAAAAAAGGTACCCATAATCCGAATTTCGTACGTAAACCGGATGCCGCGCTGGTCGATTTCCTGTGTGAAAATGCCGATGTCATTACCAAAGTGACGCTGGCACCGGAAATGGTTCCAGCAGAAGTGATCAGCAAACTGGCAAATGCCGGGATTGTGGTGTCTGCCGGTCACTCCAATGCAACGTTAAAAGAAGCGAAAGCCGGTTTCCGCGCGGGGATTACCTTTGCCACCCATCTGTACAACGCGATGCCGTATATTACCGGTCGTGAACCGGGCCTGGCGGGCGCGATCCTCGACGAAGCGGACATTTATTGCGGTATTATTGCCGATGGTCTGCATGTTGATTACGCCAACATTCGCAATGCCAAACGTCTGAAAGGCGACAAACTGTGTCTGGTCACTGACGCGACTGCGCCAGCAGGTGCCAATATTGAACAGTTCATTTTTGCGGGTAAAACAATATACTACCGCAACGGACTTTGTGTGGATGAGAATGGTACGTTAAGTGGTTCATCCTTAACCATGATTGAAGGCGTGCGTAATCTGGTTGAACATTGCGGTATCGCACTGGATGAAGTGCTGCGTATGGCGACGCTCTATCCGGCTCGTGCGATTGGCGTTGAAAAACGTCTCGGCACTCTCGCCGCAGGTAAAGTGGCCAACCTGACCGCATTCACACCTGATTTTAAAATCACCAGGACCATCGTTAACGGTAACGAGGTCGTAACCCAATAAGAGAAAGTATGACACCAGGCGGACAAGCTCAGATAGGTAATGTTGATCTCGTAAAACAGCTTAACAGCGCGGCGGTTTATCGCCTGATTGACCAGCATGGGCCAATCTCGCGAATTCAGATTGCTGAGCAAAGCCAGCTTGCCCCCGCCAGCGTAACCAAAATTACGCGTCAGCTTATCGAACGCGGGCTGATCAAAGAAGTTGATCAGCAGGCCTCCACCGGGGGCCGCCGCGCTATCTCTATCGTCACCGAAACCCGCAATTTCCACGCAATCGGCGTACGTCTCGGTCGTCACGACGCCACCATCACCCTGTTTGATCTCAGCAGCAAAGTTCTGGCAGAAGAACATTACCCGCTACCTGAACGTACCCAGCAGACGCTGGAACATGCCCTGCTGAATGCCATTACTCAGTTTATTGATAACCACCAGCGCAAGCTGCGGGAGCTGATCGCCATTTCAGTGATCCTGCCAGGGCTGGTCGACCCGGACAGCGGCAAAATTCACTACATGCCGCATATTCAGGTGGAAAACTGGGGGCTGGTTGAAGCACTGGAAGAGCGTTTTAAAGTGACCTGTTTTGTCGGCCACGATATCCGCAGTCTGGCGCTGGCAGAGCACTACTTCGGTGCAAGTCAGGATTGCGAAGACTCCATTCTGGTGCGCGTGCATCGCGGAACGGGGGCAGGAATCATCTCTAACGGGCGCATTTTTATCGGCCGCAACGGCAACGTCGGCGAAATTGGCCATATTCAGGTCGAACCGCTGGGAGAACGCTGCCACTGTGGCAACTTCGGCTGCCTGGAAACTATCGCTGCCAACGCTGCCATTGAACAACGGGTGTTGAATTTATTAAAGCAGGGCTACCAGAGCCGTGTGCCACTGGACGACTGCACCATCAAAACTATCTGCAAAGCCGCGAACAAAGGCGATAGCCTGGCCTCGGAAGTGATCGAGTATGTAGGTCGTCATCTGGGCAAAACCATCGCCATTGCTATCAACTTATTTAATCCGCAAAAAATTGTTATCGCTGGTGAGATCACCGAAGCCGATAAAGTGCTGCTCCCTGCTATCGAAAGCTGCATTAATACTCAGGCACTGAAGGCGTTTCGCACTAATCTACCGGTGGTACGTTCTGAGCTGGATCACCGCTCGGCAATCGGCGCTTTTGCGCTGGTAAAACGCGCCATGCTCAACGGTATTTTGCTCCAGCATTTGCTGGAAAATTAATGTGCTTTTATAGTGGCGCTTATTGTTGTCAATATTCTGGGTAGTCCATGACCATTAAAAATGTAATTTGCGATATCGACGGCGTGCTGATGCACGATAACGTCGCCGTACCGGGTGCAGCGGAATTTTTGCACGGGATTATGGATAAAGGCCTGCCGCTGGTGTTGCTGACCAACTATCCTTCGCAGACCGGGCAAGATCTGGCGAACCGCTTTGCCACTGCCGGTGTCGATGTGCCGGACAGCGTGTTTTATACCTCTGCGATGGCGACCGCCGATTTCCTGCGTCGCCAGGAAGGCAAGAAAGCATATGTGGTGGGCGAAGGCGCACTGATTCATGAACTGTACAAAGCCGGTTTCACTATTACCGATGTCAACCCTGATTTTGTGATTGTTGGCGAAACGCGTTCCTACAACTGGGACATGATGCATAAAGCGGCCTATTTCGTCGCTAATGGTGCACGCTTTATCGCCACCAACCCGGACACCCACGGGCGCGGTTTTTATCCGGCCTGTGGCGCGTTGTGTGCAGGGATTGAGAAAATCTCCGGGCGCAAACCGTTCTATGTTGGTAAGCCCAGCCCGTGGATCATCCGCGCAGCATTAAACAAAATGCAGGCGCATTCGGAAGAAACGGTGATTGTCGGCGATAACCTGCGTACCGATATTCTGGCGGGCTTCCAGGCCGGTCTGGAGACGATTCTGGTGCTTTCTGGTGTTTCATCGCTCGACGATATCGACAGCATGCCGTTCCGCCCAAGCTGGATTTACCCGTCAGTCGCTGAAATCGACGTTATCTGAATATCAACCACGTCTCAGGGCGTGGTTGATATTGATGACAAACGCCAAACTGCCTGATGCGCTACGCTTATCAGGCCTACGCAGCTCCTGCAATATATTGAATTTTCATGATTTTGTAGGCCGGATAAGGTATTCACACCGCATCCGGCATGAACAAATCTCACTTTGTCAGCGATTTGGCCCCCGTAAAATATAACCATTCAATAAAACCCGCTAAAAATTATCGATTCATCAATAAATACATCCTCACACCAGACCTTTTTTCACCAATCGACAATCACTATTACGTTTTTTATTTTTCGACCGCCAAATCTCTTGCGCACAGTGCTGCTTTGCGGCATTTTTTTAAACAAGCAAACACAACAAGCAACAAATACCAGGTTAACGGAGAAGGTTATGTGTTCAATTTTTGGCGTATTCGATATCAAAACAGACGCAGTTGAGCTGCGGAAGAAAGCACTCGAGCTGTCACGCCTGATGCGTCATCGCGGCCCGGACTGGTCCGGTATTTATGCCAGCGATAACGCCATTCTCGCCCACGAACGTCTGTCAATTGTTGACGTTAACGCGGGGGCGCAACCTCTCTACAACCAACAAAAAACCCACGTACTGGCGGTAAACGGTGAAATCTACAACCACCAGGCATTGCGCGCCGAATATGGCGATCGTTACCAATTCCAGACCGGGTCTGACTGCGAAGTGATCCTCGCGCTGTATCAGGAAAAAGGGCCGGAATTTCTCGACGACTTGCAGGGCATGTTTGCCTTTGCCCTGTACGACAGCGAAAAAGATGCATATCTGATTGGTCGCGACCATCTGGGGATCATCCCACTGTATATGGGGTATGACGAACACGGTCAGCTGTATGTGGCCTCAGAAATGAAAGCCCTGGTGCCAGTATGCCGCACGATTAAAGAGTTCCCGGCGGGGAGCTATTTATGGAGTCAGGACGGCGAAATCCGTTCTTATTATCATCGAGACTGGTTCGACTTTGATGCAGTGAAAGATAACGTGACCGATAAAAATGAACTGCGTCAGGCACTGGAAGATTCCGTAAAAAGCCATCTGATGTCTGACGTGCCTTACGGCGTGCTGCTCTCGGGTGGTCTGGATTCCTCAATTATTTCCGCAATCACCAAGAAATACGCCGCCCGTCGCGTGGAAGATCAGGAACGCTCTGAAGCCTGGTGGCCGCAGTTACACTCGTTTGCTGTAGGTCTGCCGGGTTCACCGGATCTGAAAGCAGCCCAGGAAGTGGCGAACCATCTGGGTACTGTGCACCACGAAATTCACTTCACTGTACAGGAAGGTCTGGATGCCATCCGCGATGTGATTTACCACATCGAAACTTATGATGTGACCACTATTCGCGCTTCAACACCGATGTATTTAATGTCGCGTAAGATCAAGGCAATGGGCATTAAAATGGTGTTGTCCGGTGAAGGTTCTGACGAAGTGTTTGGCGGTTATCTTTACTTCCACAAAGCGCCGAACGCTAAAGAACTGCATGAAGAGACGGTGCGTAAACTGCTGGCCCTGCATATGTATGACTGCGCGCGTGCCAACAAAGCGATGTCAGCCTGGGGCGTGGAAGCACGCGTTCCGTTCCTCGACAAGAAATTCCTCGACGTGGCGATGCGTATTAACCCGCAGGATAAAATGTGCGGTAACGGTAAGATGGAAAAACACATCCTGCGTGAATGTTTTGAGTCGTACTTGCCTGCAAGTGTTGCCTGGCGGCAGAAAGAGCAGTTCTCCGATGGCGTCGGTTACAGTTGGATTGACACACTGAAAGAAGTGGCGGCACAGCAGGTTTCTGATCAGCAGCTGGAAACAGCCCGCTTCCGCTTCCCATACAACACGCCGACCTCAAAAGAAGCGTATTTGTACCGGGAGATTTTTGAAGAACTGTTCCCGCTTCCGAGCGCCGCTGAGTGCGTACCGGGCGGTCCTTCCGTCGCTTGTTCTTCCGCTAAAGCGATCGAGTGGGATGAGGCGTTCAAGAAAATGGACGATCCGTCTGGTCGCGCGGTTGGTGTTCACCAGTCAGCGTATAAATAAGACGTGTAATATTGCCCCGGAGAAATCCGGGGCAATTTCAGTTACTGGGGAGCTTGTTGATTCTGATACGCAGTGAGGAAATGTTCCGGATTTGCTACATCGCTGTCAGATAACTCATTACTGTAAGCGACTGACCAGGTTGCCGATTCCTCCGGGATATGCAGGCTTCCATTTCCCTCTTTCAGGCGTAATAACTCAAAAGATTCACCCTTGATTACAGCGGTATAAGATTTCTCACCTTCCTGTAATACTTTTACTTTGCAGCGAAAAATCTGACCATCGATATCATTATCAACATGCGATACCTGAACGAGTGCCTCATTAGACGCTTTCGGCCCGATTCGCATCATCCACACCACAGCGCCTTCCTGCCCACGATAGCCAAAAACATATTTACCGATTTCCGGTTTGACCGTATCGGCAAACGCGGATTGCATAAGTATTAAGATACCCATCAACATCGTCATAAAACGCAGCATAGTATTCCCTCAATAAATCGCCTGAAGTGATAGCAGAGATGCAGGCGTAGCGATCCCTGCCCTGTCCTGTGCAACGGGCCAGTATTTCATAGATTAATTTCCCACCACTATTGTTGAATTCCGAATTTCATCCTGTGTGACAAAAGAATGGCTGTAAGGCAGGGGAAAAACACAAAGTAAACAATAATTGACGAATATAGCGCCACGCTGTTCGCAACCTAACCAAACAGTCACTTTCGAGCAATTTTCCTTGAAAAAGAGGTTGACGCTGCAAGGCTCTATACGCATAATGCGCCCCGCAACGCCGATAAGGTATCGCGAAAAAAAAGATGGCTACGTAGCTCAGTTGGTTAGAGCACATCACTCATAATGATGGGGTCACAGGTTCGAATCCCGTCGTAGCCACCATCTTTTTTTTGCGGGAGTGGCGAAATTGGTAGACGCACCAGATTTAGGTTCTGGCGCCGCAAGGTGTGCGAGTTCAAGTCTCGCCTCCCGCACCATTCACCAGAAAGCGTTGTACGGATGGGGTATCGCCAAGCGGTAAGGCACCGGTTTTTGATACCGGCATTCCCTGGTTCGAATCCAGGTACCCCAGCCATCTTCTTCGAGTAAGCGGTTCACCGCCCGGTTATTGGGGTATCGCCAAGCGGTAAGGCACCGGTTTTTGATACCGGCATTCCCTGGTTCGAATCCAGTACCCCAGCCATCGAAGAAATAATCTGGCTACGTAGCTCAGTTGGTTAGAGCACATCACTCATAATGATGGGGTCACAGGTTCGAATCCCGTCGTAGCCACCAAATTCTGAATCTGTCGAATAGATTCGGCAAATTCAAAAACAAATTTGTTGGGGTATCGCCAAGCGGTAAGGCACCGGATTCTGATTCCGGCATTCCGAGGTTCGAATCCTCGTACCCCAGCCAATTTATTCAAGACGCTTACTTTGTAAGTGCACCCAGTTGGGGTATC